>DATBFI010000570.1:0-4939 GCA_036558585.1 Chitinophagaceae bacterium | reverse complement strand
CGGCATTTCATTCTTGTAAATAAGATTGTCGAAGACAATTGGAGCCTTCCATTGAATGCCATCCTGGTTTATATATACGCAGGCAGGTTTGTCCGGCTTATATTGTGCAGGTACGTACACCCAGCATTCACGCCATGTTCCCGGGAATATTTTTGATTGATCAAACGTAAATTTCAATACTTCTCCTTTTGGCACACCTGCATGTTCTACACTGGCAGAATCTACAGGATATGTTTCCGGAGTTTGTGCAAACAAATTTGTTTGTGCAAATATGCACAGGAAAAAAATTAGTTGTTTCATGGTTGATTGTTATAGAGTGAATGCTGCCAGATTACGCCTAATAGACCTCTTCGAGAATTACCTGGTTTAAAAAATTCGCTGCGAGTTGGTCGCGGGCTGCGAGAATTTCCAATACTCAATGCTCAGGGCTTAAAGCTCGTAGCCAATATTCTCTTACTTCGTCACAAAAACTTCTATCAATCGCATCACTTCCGCTCCTTCATAACCATTGCACGGATTGGGGCCTTCATCTAAAAAGTACTTCACTGTTGCTTCAATCATGGGTTGCTGCACATGCTGTAAATCGTCGAATGAAAGTGTTGTCGTTTTATTATTTTCAAGTACTGTAATGGTGTTGCCATTAAAAACATTAAAACTTATTTTACCCGCAGTACCCACTATTTCGCAATAATCAGATGTCATAGCAGGAGGCGCATTAAAACACCATGTACCACTAAAAGCAATATTGTTCCTAAACAAAATATTTCCTGCAACCATATCGTCGGCCGCATAATTGGTGCCCTGATTTGTTGCTATTCCCGTTGCTTTTTGTACATCCCCAAAAAAATAATACATAAGATCTAACTGGTGTGGAGCAAGGTCATGAAAAAGACCACCACCAGCAATTGAAGGATCAACGCGCCATGCATTTCTTGTATCGGTAAGTTCTTCCTTTGTAAGTGAGGGTTTATACAATTCAAGATGTACAAACAATACATCACCGATAGCTTTTTCGCTTATTAGTTGTTTTATTTTTTTGAAACGGGGTTGCTCACGACGGTAATGCGCCACAACCAATTTTATATTTTTTGATGCGGCAATTTTCGCAATGTTGCAGGCAGCAGCATAAGTATTTGCCATAGGTTTTTCAACATACACAGGCTTGCCGGCATTGATCGCCGCAATTGCATATGTTTCATGTGAAGATGGTGGCGTGGCTATATAAACAGCATTTACTTCAGGGTCATTAATAAGTTTATCGGCATCATTATACCAACGTGGCACATTGTGGCGGCGTGCATAATCCTGTGCTTTTGCGGCATCACGCCGCATGACCACGACTAATGCCGAGTTATTTACTTTATTAAAAGCGGGACCACTTTTTAATTCAGTAACGTCACCGCAGCCAATAATACCCCAGTTAATTTTCTTTGACCCCATAGTTTATCACCTTTGAATATTCTGTAAATATTCGTGAGTCTGCATATTGCTTTGTATAATTAAAAATTCCAGTCACTTATCAGCTTTTAGAACTTCTAAAAGAAATTAATATCTTTTATTGAAACTATTAATCATTAAAATAATTCAGGCTGATTAGCTTGTGAGTCCTTTTTCTCCCACTCCATTTCAATTGATTTGCTATAGTCCATTAGTTTTGCTCCGACAGCTTTCCAGCCCATTACTTCTACCATTTTTGCGATTTTAAATTTTGCCCTTCTTATTTGTGATCCGCGTCCTGTTTGTACAGCGAGTATTGGCTCTTCCTCCGTGGTCACTGTTTCAAGTACATTACCTTCTTTTATAAAATAAAATTTGCTATGCAGTGTAGTAGTCTCAATTTTAAAACGCTTTACATTGTACTGCAGCTTTTCATTATCCAGGTAGATAGCCGTAATAATTTTAGCGGGATTGAATTTTTCAATGAGCAATATTTTATCCGCTTCAAAGCGCTGGGTTATTTCCGTGTCTGTAATTTCATAATATCCATCATTGTAAATAACAAGTAATTTTTCATCTTCAAAACTTCCAAGAAATATTCCCTTTTCTTCAGTGTTAAGACGACCAAACTTATCATCGAACCACAGCTTTCTTCCGGCCAAAGTGCTGCGGCCTGCTTCTTTGAACCTGATTGATTTTACCGGGTACTTTGTAACCTGGTTGCCCATACTGCTACGACCCTTTATGTCGAGCTCTTCAAAATAAAATTCAAGCTCCTTGTTGCGCGCTGAACTCGACGGACTTAAAATTATCTTTACTATTTCAGCCTCTCCGTTGGGATTAGCAGAAAAATAATGCACTTTACTTTTATCACTTCCTTTCGTAAGATCATACTCCTTATCTTTTGTAACACCTGTAACATTGAAGCGTTTGGCATAGCTGATCCCACTTTCGCCATCAACATAGATCATGTTGTATGTAGTACGCTCGTCATTTTTATTGAACACGGCTGCATGTAAAATATCTTTACCGATAAAAACTTTTTCACCCACTCTCACGACTTTCATAATACCACGCTTTGTAAAAACAATGATCTCGTCAAGATCAGAGCAATCACATACAAACTCATCTTTTTTCAAACTGGTGCCAATAAAACCCTCATCACGATTCATGTATAGCCTTGTGTTTGCAATGGCCACTTGTCTTGCCTGGATGGTGTCAAAAAGTCTTATCTCCGTTTTACGTTCCCTGCCTTTTCCATATTTTTTCAACAGGTTTTCAAAATAAGTAACAGCATAATCCGTGAGGTGTTCGAGATCGTATTCTACTTGTTTAATGTCTGCTTCTATTCCTTTTATCTGCTCATTTAATTCATCAATGTCGAGCCTGTAAATTCTGCGAACAGGCTTTTCAGTCAGCTTTATAATATCTTCCCTTGTTATTTCACGTTTTAGTTTTCTTTTGTAAGGCGCAAATGCCTTATCAATTGCTTCGATTACTTTATCCCATGTAGCATGCTTTTGCTCAAGTTCTTTGTAAATTTTTTGCTCGAAAAATATTTTCTCAAGTGAAGTATAATGCCATTTGTCCTTTAATTCACCAAGTTTTATTTCAAGCTCACGCTTTAGCAGGTCTTTTGTATTATCTGCTGAAATGCGCAGCAATTCACGTACTGCAATAAATTGAGGTTTCTCATCAATAATAATACAGGCATTGGGTGAAATGCTTATTTCGCAATCTGTAAATGCATATAACGCATCGATGGTAATATCAGGCGAGATGCCGGGCGCAAGCTCTATTTGTATTTCTACATCCCTGGCAGTAACATCGGTAACTTTTTTGATTTTAATTTTTCCCTGTTCATTTGCTTTAGTAATGCTGTCGCACAATTGCGAAACTGTTATACCAAACGGCACATCGCGAATCACTAATGTTTTTTTATCCAGCTCCTCGATCCGGCAACGCACTCTCACCTTGCCACCTCGTTTTCCTTCATTGTAATTAGTGACATCAATCGTTCCCGCAGTCAGAAAATCAGGATACAATTCAAATTTTTTTCCACGCAGATATTTGATGGATGCCTCGCACAATTCACAAAAATTATGGGGTAAAATTTTAGTTGATAAGCCCACTGCAATTCCCTCTACGCCTTGAGCAAGCACCAATGGAAATTTCATCGGTAATGTAACCGGTTCCTGCTTACGGCCATCATAACTCAATTGCCATTCTGTTGTCTTTGCATTGAAAGCAACTTCCAATGCAAACTTTGAAAGTCGTGCTTCAATATATCTTGGTGCTGCCGCTTCATCGCCGGTTCGTACATCACCCCAGTTTCCCTGTGTTTCGATCAATAAATCTTTTTGTCCCATGTTTACCAGTGCTTCACCAATTGAAGCATCCCCGTGCGGGTGATATTGCATGCTCTGCCCGATAATGTTGGCAACCTTATTAAAACGGCCATCATCCATTTCTTTCATTGCATGTAAAATGCGCCGCTGCACTGGTTTCAACCCATCTTCAACTGCAGGCACTGCACGCTCGAGGATTACATAAGATGCATAATCGAGAAACCAGTTTTTATACTGACCTTGTACACCTGATTCATTTGAAAAATCTAAAACTTTATTTGTCTCGTTTGCCATGTTTGCTTTTGAAATGATTTTTTTTGACCAGCTTAAGTGCTTGTATCAAGCTTCGTTGTGTCACTCTCTTTTTCCTTCCGTTCTTTATTCAGCTTTAATTTTTCGCTTCGGTTATTTACTTTCCAATCTCTCCCAAATGAGTGAATTTAAAACCCTGAAATGTTTTCAGTCCGTAACCCAATATCCTGTCCACGGAAGAATGACCGAATAAAATTATTCCTGTCAGTTGAAGTACTTCATTTTGAAAGTATGATCCAAATAAACATAAAGCAATCGCCAAAGCTTTGTGATGAAAAATATTGTAGATAATTGCCCCTGGCTTATTGCCAAACGCATATGCTAACATGCTTATATCCGGTGTTAGAATTAACAAGGGAAACCACCACCAGGCGAAAGATAATCGCGAAAATAAATAAATACTTAGCAGGAACATTGCAAATTCCTCAAGCTGGATAACTCTCTTCATTTTATTTCAGGAAGCAAGTACTTCCGTAGTTTCATTAACTGTTGTCGGCGTGGAGGCTAACTTGATAACAATTTCTTTCCATCCTTTATTCCAGTCGCCCTGTGCTTCCAGCTTTCCCTCGTTGATCAGCTCACGAATCCGCCACACAAGAAACACGTCACCCGTTCTTACTTTCATTTTTGAAAAAATATTATTCAGGACCTTTTGTAATTTTTGTGGCTCGGCAGTAACACCATTCATAATGTCCTTGTCATAAAATGTTTCGTCCTTACTCAATATTTTTTTGCCGCCTTCCAGAATTCGAACCATTGTATTTTCATTACACAATTTTTTCCACTCATCAGGGTCAACTTCAAATTCGCCCGGAGTAACAGGCCGTGCTAATTTTTTTGCT
>DATBFI010000569.1:0-15744 GCA_036558585.1 Chitinophagaceae bacterium | reverse complement strand
CGCTTTTGTGGAAGAAAAAAATACACAGACATTATTTACTTACGTAGAATTTAATGATGACTGGAAAGGAAAAACAGAAAGGTTGGTCCTTTCATTGTTTTATAACACGGGCATGCGCGTAAGTGAATTGGTAAATCTTAAAGAAAAACAGGTGGATGAAAATTATGCACAGTTAAAAGTGTTGGGAAAAGGAAATAAAGAAAGAATAATACCCATTTCAAAAGAACTGCTGACTGAAATAAAAAATTATGTTGCACAAAAGCCTGTAAGGCTTGAAGGTGTTACAGAAATTTTTGTAAATGAAAAGGGAAAGCCGTTGTATTCAAAATACATTTACAACCTGGTAAAAAAATATTTAAGCGCGGTAACTACCCTTGAGAAGAAAAGCCCGCACATTTTACGTCACACTTTTGCGACGCATTTAATGAATAACGGTGCGGATTTGAATGCAGTAAAAGAGTTGCTCGGGCATTCAAGTCTTGCTGCTACGCAGGTATACACACATAACACAATTGAGAAGCTAAAAGACATCCATAAGAAGGCACATCCGAAGGCTTGAAAAAAGCAATTTTTGCATGTAAAAATTTAATAAAAAAAACTCCAAAAATCTTCTTTAATATTTGATTTTTTCCACCTTGAATCTTAACTTCATAGGTGATTAAAAACCAAATCCTGTGATCCAAAATCCCAAGGAAGTTCTTTAATTTATTGTTCACCATAAATGCATTTGCTATGAATGTAGACATTCAAACCGTGCACTTTGATGCCGACGTTAGACTGATCGATTATGTAAACAAGAAACTGGAAAAGTTGAGTACATTTCACGACAGAATTGTCAAAGTGGACGTTTTCTTAAAACTGGATAATGTGGTACACACAATTAAGGACAAGATCGCTGAGATTAGAGTACACGTGCCGCGTCACAAATTTTTCGTAAAGGCATCCTCCAAATCTTTTGAAGAATCTTTTGATTGTGCATTAGATTCTATTGTTAGCCAGATAAAAAGAAAAAAACAAAAGCAAGCTGCCTAAAAATTCCCGGGCCGCGCAATAAGCGCGGCCCTTTTTTTGTTTATAAGAACGCTATGAAAAAAATTTTGATCCTTACATTTTTTATCACCGCTGCCGGCTGTAATACCAACAACTCCATACAAACAAAGGCTTATATAATTGAAAGAAAAATGCTGAATAATGGAAAGCTAATGGTACATTATATTTTTAAAGCCGGGAGAGATTTGTTTCTCGATAGCTCTGTTGTTGAAAATAAAGTCCTGCCTCAGGATTCAGTCATTGTTAAGTTTAAGAGAGAAAACCCAACCGAGAGCAGTCTCGTGAATTAGTTGCTTATCTGATGCTTTTAAACCAGCGTTCCTGTAATATGCTTTATAAATTTTAAGTTATTGAAAAAAGATCATGATTCAACCACTTCGGTTTTGCTGATATAATCGTGAAGGGGTTTATCAAGAAACGGGATAAAAAAACAATCTATGATTGTAAGGCGGCAAATACTGCGGAGCACTATCTGAAGGAATGATGCCCTTTTCCCTTTTTTATTTACCACCTTACTCAGGGAAAGCCATTTGCCTGGTGTTCGTGAAAAAATAGACTCAAATAAAATATAATAGAGGAATAAAATTGTCCAGAAGAAATAATAAAAGGGCAAGAAAATGATACCGTAATAGTATGCATAAAATTCCCATCCATGATAGGCAAAAAAGCTTAAGAAAAAGACGATCAGCGTATCGACAATAAAATTTAAAGTCCTTGTTCCAATCCCTACCTGTTTCATACTGCAAATATCATCTCATCAGGTACATTTTGCCATAACCCTTATTAAAATATTGATCAGTGTTTACCTCGTTGCCATTTGCATCATAAGTAGGGAACTTGCTTAACTTACTTCCGTTTAAGTTTGTAATTACGCGGTACAAGTATACGCCATTTGCAAGCTTTTGGCCATATTGATCTGTGCCATCCCATTTAAACTCTGTGATATTCCTTCCAATATGTAATGGCCCTAATTCTTCTTTGGTAATTTCTCTTACAATTTTACCGGTTATTGTAAGTATTTGTATCCTGATATTTTGCGGCACCTGGCTTCCCGTAACCGTAAATACAAATGCTGTTGACGTTGTAAAAGGATTTGGATAATTAAACATATTAGAGATCATTGGTTTATTGTAAACCTGGAATGATACACTGTAATCCGCATTACCTGCTGGGTTGCCTGTTTTATCCTGGGCATGTATCAATAACTGGTAAGTGCCATCTTGTGGCAGATAAGGTGTGAAATCCACCGAAGCTGTATTATCTGCAGACCCTGTTGTGGCTGGTGTAAAGCGAAGCGTATCAGTATTAAAATAAAATCTTCTCAGGCTTCCATCGGGGTATTGCAATTGTATTTTAAAGAGGGATGTATCATCAAGCAACAAGAATTTTGACTCATCTTTTAATTTCACGAGTATGTGAGGCTGCGCGGAAACAATATCGTTATTGAGAATATGTATCCCGTCAAACGTTACATCAAGTACCGGTTTATAATTATCAGTAGATACACTAAAGTTTTTGTACAGGAAGTTGTTGAAATGGTATTGTTCAGGCTGGGCGTTCTCCGGATTTACATCCAGAAACAAAGTATTGTTTCCGTTGAAGATCTTTGAATCAATCGGATAAATTATTGTTGCCGTATCACCGGGATTTAATTTCTTTAACCGCGGAATGGAAAGGTTGTTGGCTACATTATTTGCATCATACACAATCATGTTTACCTTAATGCTGTCTGCAAAAGGCACATCACTTACATTCCTGAAGGCAATTGCAAAATTTGTTTTTTCACCGAGAGCTAATGTATCTTTAAAAGTGTATAAAATATTGGGAGCCAATGCACCCTCAGGAACTGGTGTATATAATATTCGCCAGTAACGCAGTTGATATGGTGTGAGGTTTATACTATCAGCGTTACGCATATGCAATTTAATATACGGATACGCAGACACACTTACAGAAGAAATATCAAAATCCTGCTGTGCCGCATTTAGCGTATACAAAACAGTTTCAGCACCATTTGCGGCAACACCAATTACATCTATGTTTACTGCATCACCTGGTTTTGTATCGGATGACACACCTCTCCATTTTACCTGTTTCCATGATGCGGCGGGGCCAAATAAAGGTGACGTGATATATCCTAATGTATCAGGAGATGTAATGTTAAGTTGCAATTCAATCTGATCATATAACCCTTCACTTAATTTATATTCCGGCGTTAATGAAGATGAATGTTTCTTATATACAAATTCCCATGTACGCGGAAAAGTGAAGTCATCTAACCCGGCAAATCCTACATCTTTGAAACGATCATAGGCAGTGTTACCCCTTCCGTATACTGATTGATCTTTTTTCCATGTATCCACGAGAACTGAAGCATATGGCGAATCAAGAACTAATCTCGCAGTTACTATGTATCCATCAGGAACCCAATCCATAAAATCACGCATCTTTCTTCTGCCTGAGGTGTCCATGTAAGAAAATTCAAAATTATATTGGGTGCCGGCTTTAAACAGATCATTACAGGTGCCGGCGCTCCCCATAAATCTCCCATAACTTCCGGAAGGATTTGTTGAAGGTACAGCCTGGTTGTAAAAAGGTTTTAGCGTTACAGGATCAAACACATTAAAGATCACAGAATGACCAAGACAAGCACTTTGACTAATAGTTTGACCATTTACCTGTACCTGGAAATCTGCAGCTTCTTCGAAAAATGGAAAAACGGCGTTAATCAATGTAAGCGCTGATAAATGTGGCCAGTATAACCATTTGCGGCTAAAACTATCAATATAAATTCTGTCGACCGATGATTTGAGATGCTGATATAAGTGAGATTGATTATAACCAAAACTGCTTCCGGGCAAATACACAAAGCTGCTTGTGTTCCAGATGTTATTGCCATTTGCTGCAACGGGCGCCACTCTCCAGTAATAAACAGTACTATCCGCAAAAGCTACGCCCGGAGTAAATTCTATAATACCGCCGCCTAATGTGACCGTTTGCGTAGCTTTCAAAGGGGAATTAAATAATTCTGTAGTATCAAGCTCCATTATGTATTGCCGCGCCGGAGCTAAAGGATTAGCTGTTGAAGCTATAAGCTTGATATTTGGTTTATTGACTATTGAAAAATTATATGGATAAATCGGCTTTAACTCGTCTTCGTAAATAAAAAATGTTTTTGTAACACTGTTATTTAATTCACTTAATTCATCATACTTTTTAGGATCATCAATTGAAACAATTAATGCGTTGGCACCAATATCACGTGATGCTACAATTGGGATGGTAAGTGCAATTGAATCAATAAATCTTACCGATACGATCTGCTTTTCAACTAAAGACATAATACTGTTATCAGGATACCTGCGTTTAACGGAGATTGCTACCGAATCGCCTTCCGCTTTTCCAATATTGTAGAAATATACTTTTACATTAAAACTGTTGTTGGCAACTGAAATAAATGCGGGATCGATTATTACTTTCGATTCTTCTACTGCAAAATCCGGCTTTGCAAAGTAATTGATTTTTAAAGCGGGGTCGCCATGCAATACATTCTCTTCTGCATGCAGGTAACGTGTAGTGGAATCCAACCTGGTATTTATTAAAGTTGCCGCTGCGTCTCTCATATTTATTGAAACAGCATTACCGTAACCATCATGCGTTAATGATTCATAAAAAGCCTGGTTATATATATCCAGGTAATTTGCTACTCCAAAATGTGAGCTGGCAATAAAACCTATTGACCCCTTGTCTTTAGCCAAAACATAATTTTCAGAAAGTGAAGTAATTACTGAAAACCTGGATGTATCATAGGAGTAAATATTTCCGGCATTACAACCACTTACCATGAACATAGGGTATTTACCATAATTATCAAAATCCTCCGGCGAATTAAGATTGTAATCCAATCTTGTTGCTGCCGAGTGGCCAAAATAATTGATAATACTAATGCCATTATTAAATAACTGGGTCATCAGGGCCTGGGTAACGGGTGTTTCGGGACCTGTACTCAACCTGTTAAAGCTGAAAACATTTGCACCATAAAATGTATCCTCAATAATATTCTTGTAATTATTTTGATAACCTATCAAATAATCCAGGCTGGCATCATTCGCACCTACTACGTGCACCACTGTTTTCATCCATGCTTTTTCATCTATTGTTTGAACTGCACTTTGCTGTTTTTGTTCGTACAATTTTATTTTGTCAAAATAAATCTGCACTTCCTCAGGTCTTATCACAGCAAGCCTGCCTATTGACGTTTCAGAAATTGGATCGAAACTATCTGAGCCCAGAATATCGTCTGAAGCAGGCCATCCAAAAGTAGGCACAAGATTTAGTTTGTCGGCATTGGGAGAGTTCTCATTCAGCCTGTATTCATTATAGGTCACGGCCTTGCCTACAAGAAAAGCAAACTTTGGTGCTGCTGCAAAACGATTTCTTGCGAAACGCAGGAAGTTTTTTATGCTTAAGGGGTGCTTCTTTATGCCAAATGCAAACTGATCTACCAGTTCATCAATATCTATTATTTTGGAATTAAAACTTCCACCGCTAATGCCGTTTCTGTACTGAGCATACTGATCAAGAATATTTGAACCCGAAAATATTATCTTGTTTGAAATAATAAGATAATCACCCTGGTTGACAGCATTTGAATAATCAACAAAATTTCTTTTGATTAAATTATTTACTGGTATAACATTCGATGCATCTTCGCTTACCAGGACCAATCTTCGTACTACTGCACCTGGTGGCAAAGCAAACCGAAATATTCCCGCAACGTCCGTATTTGCGGTATATCTTTTTCCGTTTGTGAGATCATATAAAACAGGGATAGCAGCTCCACCGTTAAAATTGCTAATCTCAAGATAATTTCCTTGTGCTGTTGGGGGCAAACTAAATTCAAAATTTGATTGACCATCAAAATTGAATAGCCTCGGGTAATTTATATCAACAAAACCAACAGCAATCCTGTCGTTTCCGGTTGCATCGCTGCTTGTGTGAGAAAAAACAATGTTTACAGTTGAGGTATTAATTAATGAAGGTGCAATGCCGCTGTCACTTAATATAGCTGCATTCATTAATGGCAGCGACTTATTAATCACGGAAGTTCCGTTTATCTGGACCTTTACCGTTCGATCAAAACCAAGAAAGGAGTTACCGGCTATACCTGCATTTACCGATACAGCAGGGCCCCCGGTAGCGACGTATAAATTACCAGTAGTTAATTGTAAAGAAGAAGTTTTCTGAATATCATTACTTGCCCAAAATTCCCCCACATCGTAAGTAGATGAATAAACATACTCTCCGTAGTTTACTGCTCTTCCGGGGTTTATCTGCCGTTGATAGTTATACCGATAATCATACATGAAGTAAGGTTCCGGCGGAAGGGTATTATTGGCAACATCATTAGGAGCATTTATAATACGAAGATTAGTACCTGCCGAATTTACGGTTAGAAAATATGCTGCAGTATCTGTTTCAAGACTCAATGCATCTGATAACTGACTGGCCGGATTTTTATACAGTGCCCTGTCTGGTTTGCCATCATTTCTTTCTCCCCAAAATTCGATGTATCCATTAACGGGCAATGCACCTGTCGGAACGCTTGTATAAACAGGGATCTCCGCTCCGTTTCGCCATAACTGGAACTGTTCGGCCGGTAAATTCTTTAATTCAGCAGGTAAAGTGTTTTGACTAATACGGTATAAACCTGTGCGGCCAACTTTAAACTTGTAATAGGTTTTATTGTAATCTATCCATTCGTTATTAAATGCCTGTGACTGCACGCATAGTGCAGTGAATAATAAGAGCCATATCAGTAAAATTTTTCTCATGGAGCAGGGTAATAGCCTTTTTTATTTTTTTGTTTTTCTGCTTTGGGCAATTCAGGAACACCCGTGCCCTTATTCTCTGTATTTTTCTTTGGAAGGAGATCAAGTCTTAAAGAAAAAACATGAGTGTACAAGGGATTTGACTGATTGGCAAGGTTTGTAAATGCATAATCAATCGTTACATTGCCAATTTTAAATCCGGCGCCAACGGCCGGTTGAAATATCCAGACTTTTTTCTGATTTAAAGTGTCTCCATCAGCAAGTGCCTTTTGAAAATTTGAAACACCTGCGCGAAAAAATAATATATTGTTGATGTTAGCTTCCAGCCCGAATTTTGGATCAATGCTGACAGGGTCGGCGCTAATCAGTGTATTCCGCTTGCCGTCAAAAGTCATATTCAGGTTTGTTTCTGCAAGCAAATGAAATTTACTGCTGAAAGTAAAATTGTAAGCACCTGCCAATACAAGAGTAGGTGAAGTAAGTTCCGTTGATCTCACGGGGATATCATTATTGGTAAGATATAGCGCCTCTTTCTCCCTGTCGTCAAAAGAAAAACTCCAGGCATTAAATGTTGTAGTAACGTCTCTTGCAGCCACACCAAGTCGCCAGGTAGGCGTTTTATACATAAAACCCGCGTCAAAGCCAAAGCCCCATGCCTGTGCAAAACTGCCTACTTTACGGTAAATTATTTTTGTGTTGGCCCCCCAGCTTAACTGACGTTTGTCTTCATCTTTGAACAACTGTGAGTAGGAAATGATAAATGCATAATCTGCCGAGGAGAATGATTGGATATTATTATAATTTATCGAACCATCGGGCTCTACAAGGTAAAGCGTATTGGGAATATCATCAACACCAAATCTAAGTAATGAAAAGCCCAGTGTTTTAAAGCGGTCGTTTAGAGGAAAAGCTCCGTTCAGGTAATCGTATTTGCCAATACCCGCAAAATATTCAGCATGCATCAGCGATATGGCCGGATGCTCATACACATATACCAAACCTGCAGGATTCCAGTAACCAGCGCTCCCGTCTTCTGTACTCGCCACCTGTGCGCCACCCATTGCAAGCCCCCTCGCACCGGCACCGATATTTAGAAATTCATTGGAATATTTCCTAAACTGCGCGTTAGCTCCCACAGCCAAAAACATCAATACAATAAGCAGCTTGCCTTGATTATGCATAAATCGTAACGAATGTAAGGGAGAAATCCATTCCGGTCAAATTGATATACGTCGTAAGATGATGGATTATTATGTAATGCTGCCTTTCGTTTTTAAAATATCATGATTACTCTGCTCTTTAAAACATCGCTGTAGTCTTTAAATTATTGGGCTGTTCTTAAAGCATTTCATATCACTCTTTTTGGTTAAAGCCAATTATCCTCCTATTCAATCACCGCGCCCTAACGGCGTGGCATAGCATTACCCTGCTATAAATACTTGCATTTGGTTTTGATAATGCTTAATTTTATATGTAACAGTTTTTCACATTTTCGCTTACCCAAATTACCCTTGTATAAACCAGCCCTTTTATTCTTCACCTTCAATCTTCCTTTATGAAAAAATTTTTATCCATTCTTGTTTGCTTTATCACAAGCTTTAGTTTCAGTCAGAATAATTTCCTTGTAACGCTCGGCACCGACGACCAGGATCTCATTTTATCTGCAATTCAGGTTAGAGACGGCTATATTGGTACGGGCTATGCCTTAGAAGATTATATTCCCTTATATAAAATTGATATAAATGGAAATTTTGTATCCAATAAAATCATCACCAACAAATATAATAACAGGGGTAATGATATTATAAATACAAGTGATAGTGGTTTTGTTATAACCGGCCAGCTTGGGTCGGATGTTGGTATCAGTGGTCAAATGCTTCTTGCTAAATTTGATGCAACAGGTTCATTGCAATGGACAAAACAATATGATGAAGGCAACGGTGCTGAGGGATATGCACTTTTGCAAACAGATGACAAAGGGTATATCATCGCGGGCGAATACGAAGCCCCTGCTACTACGGGTTATCTTGTAAGAACGGATAGCGCCGGTAATATTAAATGGTCTAAAAAATTTGCCAATGCCGGTTACTTTAACGGATTACAAAAAACTAAGGATGATAATTATATTTTATTAAGCGGTGATAATCCCGATTATTCGATATCCCTGGTTAAAGTTGATACTACCGGAAATATATTATGGTCTAAAACTTTTGTCGGCACCTCAACTGATCAAATTAACGGTCAAAGCATTTTAGCGGTTAGTGATGGAAGCTATTTAATAACGGGGTATGATTTTTCAACGTCAACATATACTGCATATGGTTTTACACTCAAACTCGATTCTCTTGGCAATATACAGTGGTCAAAGCTGGTGAACGGAGGAGAAAACAATGGCGTATCGTTTTTGGATGCAGTTGAAACACCAGGAAAGAATTTTGTGTTTTGCGGCCAGGCGGGTGATTCTTATAGCAGTTATTATCTTGTGAAGATAAACAACACAGGAACTTTACTATGGACAAAAGCCTTTACAGATGAAGGTTATGGTTTTTTTGAATCTATGCAAAGACTGATACCGAATGCTGATGGGGGCTATTTAGGAGCTGGCAGCGGTCATAATGCACTTCAGGATGGAGCATTTATGAAATTTGATTCTGCATTTAATATTTGCCAGTCAGCAAGCAGTTTGGGAAACTTGCAAAATTTTACTGTTTCCTCTAAAACCAAAACAATCTCAGCTAATGCGGGAAATGCTGTTACTTATACTCACTCCTTTACTATTGTATCATCTGGTTCTGTTGAGAGTCTTTGCGGCGTATTGCCTGTAAATATCATTTCATTTACTGCCGCACTCAAAAATAAAATCGTTCTGCTTAACTGGCAAACCGCCAACGAACAAAACAATGCTTTCTTCGCAATCGAAAGAAGCAACAACAGCAATAACAATTTTAAAGAAGTGGGAAGAGTAAACGGCAAAGCAAATTCTAATCAAACACAACAATATACTTTTGAAGATTTCAATCCTTTAAACGGCGGCAATTATTATCGCTTAAGACAGGTTGATAAAGATGGTAAAGCAACTTATTCAAAAGTGGTGTTTATCGATCTCAGTAAACGCATTGCTATCAAACTTTATCCTAATCCTGCAAGAGATATTTTAATGCTTGAAGGATTGAATGCAAACAGTATGACTAAAATTTCCATCATCAGTGTGCAGGGAAGTGCTTTTGCAAAAACAACCACATCCACCAGCACTTACACATGGAACATTAAACAACTTCCGGCAGGAACATATTATGTCAAGATTGAATCAGATAAAAATGTTACTACTTTGAAGTTTGTGAAGGAGTAATCTTCTTCTGTATTTGTCTTCGATACATTGGAACAGGTTGAAAGAAAAAGTGCAAAAAATTAATCACGGCGAAGGATACGTTTTAAAGAATGCCGAACCAAAAAACCTGCTTCGTGCAATTTCAGAAGTTTACAATGGCGGCGCTCAAGGCATGTAGCATCCATAACCAGAAGCTGTGTGAAAGCAATTAATCAAAAACTTTTTTCTGGTAAATAATTCACTTCATAAATTTCGTCCAGGTAATTTCCTTCTCTTTTAATTGTGGGTTGTAAGTGGTAGTAACGAGAACTCACAACTGCCGCTCACCTCTCACCAACAACTACCACTGTTGCTAATTCGACGCCTTATTCAATTTTACTTAGTTATCCATTTTCGATCACATGACTGGCATACGTAGGCTCCCACATCAGAAAAGCAAGCTTATCAAACTGCTCATTCCCTTTTGCAAAAGGGATTTTTTTATTTGGAACTTCCGATTTTTTTACCTTTTTTCAATATTGAATTACCAGCTAACCATCGATATCACGTTGCTATATCACGTTCTGTTTCAGCCATCAAATTTCATCACAAAATAAAAAGAAGTAAATATGCCTAAAATATTCCAAAGCCTTATCCAGGGAGATTTTGGAGGTGATCACGGCAACTTTGAAGCTGTGATTTTAGAGAGCAATAATCTCTTTCATTGGTGGCGGGATAATGATGACAACTTTAACTGGAAGCATGGACAGGTTATCGTTGAAGGCCAGGCGGCAGGCGCCGGTTCAATTATCCAAAGTAATTTCGGCTCAGGTGATCATGGGAATTTTGAGGTTGTCGTTCCGTTGTTCGGCCCGAATCAGAGAATTGAGCTCTGGCACTTCTGGCACGACAATTCAGATGTGAATTTACCATGGAACCGGGGTCAGCGCATTACCAGCGATCAGGATAACGTTGCAGGCCCCGGGGCAATTATTCAAAGCGATTTTGGCTCTGATGATCATGGCAATTTCGAAGTTGTTGTTCCGCTAATAGGTCCCGGTGGTATCACAGAGCTTTGGCATTTCTGGCATGACAACTCTGATGTAAATCTCCCCTGGCAAAGAGGTCAGCGTATTACAGGTGACCAGGATAATGTAGCAGGGCCGGCCTCAATTATCCAAAGTGATTTTAAGAGCGATCATGGCAATTTTGAAGTAGTAGTGCCACTGCATGCTGCTGAAGGACGAATTGAGCTCTGGCACTTTTGGCACGACAACGCCGACGTTAATCTTCCATGGGGCAGAGGTCAAAGAATTTCTCCAAACGTTAGTGGACCCGGTGTAATTATTCAGAGTGACTTTAAGAATGGTAATCATGGCAATTTTGAAGTGGTTGTTCCTGAGGGCAATTCTTTTGTTCACTACTGGCATGACAATTCCGATGTAAAATCTGCCCTGGCAACGCGGACAGATGATCACGGATTCAGAAAACGGCTGGGGCTGCCTGATCCAGAGCAATTTTGGTTCGGGAGAGCACGGTAATTTTGAAGTACTCGTTGAAGAATGCAGTCAATCAGTTATAAGTTACTGGCACCCCAACCAGGATGTAAACCTTCCATGGCTGCGGCATCGCGTATTGCTTGGCGAACCCTATCCAAAAAGGCTACCGAACACACGCAAGATTGTGCAATTAACGGGAGAATTTGACAGGCAGGGTTGGAATGGAGAAGGCACTCCCCCTTTTGCATATAACCGCACAGAATCGCGTTACGGTCTTCGTGGTATGGACCTTGGTGTATCGTTTATGCATAAGAATCGTGTGTATTTCCTTTTCGGAGATACCTGGAGAGTGAATCAATCCTCCGCCGAACAAGATCTTGATAGTATTGCTTTCTGTACAGATACAGATGCTGCGGGTGGCCTGAGTCTCACTTTTTATAAACAACCGCCACTTATCAGGCAGGGAATCCCGCAGCATGGTTTTGAAGTACCACTTGACGGACTAAGTATGAATGGATTTATGTATGTTTTTTTCTCCACAGATCATTTCCAGGTAAATGGGAATGACCTGATGGGGCGATCTGTTCTGACCCGGTCTGATAATGATGGTTATGATTATGACCTGCTTTACGAGTTCTCGCGAGGCAAGTTTATAAATGTGTCTGTAGAAGAAGGAAACCTTGATGCATCAGGGGCAGAGATGCTCGGCCTCCAGATAAATACACCGGTTCTTTGGATTTGGGGAACGGGCCGATACAGGTCGAGCAGTGTATATCTGGCAGTGGTTCCTCTTAACGGGCTCGAAACAAAAAATGGACTCCGGTATTTTGCAGGTCATGGGAACCAGGTATGGTGGAGTAATAACGAGGCCGATGCTTCCGCACTTTTCTGTGCGGGTGATGTAGGAGAATTATCTGTGCGCTGGAATCCTTTTCTTCGTCGGTATCTTGCACTATTTAACAGTGGAAACCCACGGGGAATTCTTATGCACAGCTCACCTACCCCATGGGGGCCGTGGTCATCAGCGCCGGTCATGGTTTTTGATGCGGGATTTCGCGAGCAGCCTGATAATCCATGCTCGGGCGCCGGATATGGCAGGTTCATGCATATTGCATGGAATCAAATGGTATGTGATCGTGTACAGGATGATATGTTTAGCCCGGGCAATTTTCGCGATAACGAGTTTGGCGGTGAATATGGTCCTTATCAGGTTACCCGCTACGCCACCGGTGTCGAGGGGCAATGGTCACAGATATATTTTACTATGTCTACCTGGAATCCATATCAGTCTATGCTTATGACAACGATCATTACGAGCGAGTTTGTAAATACACCGGGTGAAATTGGCGCAGGTGTTATTACGGCGCCCAATAAATTATCTCAATTGTGGCAAGCCGCTGCAAGGCATGATTGAATCGAATGGTATTCTATGGCCATAATATTCTTGCTAAGTACCCTTCTTTCGGAGAGATTGCGGCAAAAGTAAGCTGATAAAGATTTGTTGCTGGTTGCTCTTCTAATCTCTAATGTTATAAATGAAACTGTTAGGAGTTTTGATGGCAGGCAATTTTTGAAATTGCTACGAAATCTCAAGTTCCGCATTTGCGTTGCTTTTATTATAGCCGGTTTTAAATTTGTCCAAAATAAAATAAGTCAGGTACTCATAAGCCTTTTCAGTCATCGATTTTTTTGGAAATAAAAGTGTATCAGTAGAAATTAAACTTATACAATCTTCATTTATTTGGGCCTTTGTGAATGCAGTCCAATTTGTTGTGGTCTCCTTTTCATCCAGTAAAAGAGAAATCGACTCAGCTGTCAAAATGATTTGATGACTTTTGAATTTTGAAAGCTTGTTTAAATTTTCGGTTACTTTCTTTTTCCATTTTAGAATTGGGGAAATTTGCCTCTGGTATCTGTAAGCAAATGCTAAAAAAATAAAAAATATAATTGTGGGAACTGCCCAAAGATGGTTTGTTAACAGGGAATGTATAACAGAGTAAACCAAAGCACCAGCAAAAACTAAAAGTATAGCAAAATGTCCTCTAACATCCTGACCCCAAAAGATATTTCCTTGACCGTTTTTAAAATAGACCTCTTCAAAGTCCTGCCGGTTAAATTTGAGTTTAATTGTAGCTTTAGGTTGTGTCATAATGGATTATAACGCAAAAAATTTGCTGAAAGTTCCTCGCTTCTGATTTTTAATACTCTTTTTATCTTGTAATCAAAGCAGCCTCTGCGGTTATTGTTCAAAAGTCATCTCAGCTGTCAAAATATTCCTGTAATTGCAAGGCAAAACAAGCTAACTGCGTTATTTGCACACACAAATCATAAAATAGTTAAGTATATTTATAGGATACCGCAATTCTTAGAGCATCTCTTTTTATGAGAGAGCATATCAAATACCTTACAATCTTTTTTTGTCTTTTGCTCGTTGCTTGTGTTCGACAAAAGCAACAGCAGGACAGTTTTGGTTTCAAACCTCCCAAAATTGTGGAAGCAAGAGCATATAAAATTCCTCCGGAAAAGACAGTGCCTCCGAAAGTCATTCCAGTATCCGGTGTAAAAAAAGTTATTGCAGGCAAACCGGAAATTATACACTTTAAATCAAACGTTTTCCCCGCAAAAGCAACACGCATAGTAAAAGCAGGTGCTCCCAGGCTTGTTATACCGAATGGAGAAAGTTATAAACTACCCAAAGTTGTGCCTGCAATTGACAGTCCGTATGAAGCTGGTCCTCCTGAAATTATTCCAATCAGGGATCTTTTTATAAAAGAAAATAATCCCGGAGGTTTCAGTTCAATTAAAGCAATGCATGGCTTAAAGAGTAACGAGATCTCTTCTTTATGCCAGGATAAAGCCGGCAACCTCTGGATTGGCCAATGGTGGGGTGGCGTGAGCAAATATGACGGGCAATATCTTACTAATTATTCTATTTCACAGGGACTGAACAGCGAAGTTGTAGATTGTGTTCTTGAAGATAAAAACGGAAACCTCTGGATAGGAACCGGGAATGGCGGTGCAAATAAGCTTGATGGAAGATATGTCACCTGCTATTCTGTCAAAGAAGGCATAAGCAACAATCGTGTCTGGAATATGTTGCAGGATAAAAGCGGGAACATGTGGTTTGCTACGGATAGCGGTTTGAACATGTATGATGGACGTTCATTTACTCATTACACTACTGCGCAGGGACTTCCTACCAATATTCTGCGCGGCATGCTGGAAGACAGTAAAGGGAATTTATGGTTTGGCGCCAATGGCGGGTTAACCAGGTTCGATGGTCATTCATTTCAAAATTATACAACCGCTCTGGGCTTAGAGGATACTACGGAAGTTATAAGTATCATGGAAGATAAAAAAGGAGATTTGTGGTTTGCTACTAATAAAAATGGACTTTTTAAATATGATGGCGAGTATATAAGCCAGTTTACGACAGAAGGTGGGTTAAGCTCTAACCAAATTTCGAAAATTTGTAAAGACAATAACGGTAATATTTGGATAGGAACCTGGGATCATGGTGCAAATAAATACGATGGCAGATCATTTATACATTTTGATGCAGAACAGGGTTTAGGTAATGGACTGGTGCCTTCGATCCTACCAGATAAATACGGTAATATCTGGGTGGCTACCACGTCAGGTGTGTACAAATATGATGGAAAATTATTCAGCCATATGGCGTCGGCGCAGGGTTTAAAAGAAGAGATAGAGTGTGTTACTGCAGATAAGAAAGGAAATATCTGGATCGGTTCTGGGGTAGGCAACTATTTAAACAAATATGATGGCAGGTCTGTTGCCCGTTATACGACTGCACAGGGATTAATCAGTACATGGATTAATCAAATCATCGAAGACAGGCATGGTAATATTTGGTTCGCTGCAAGAGGTGGTGTTACTAAATATGATGGCAGGTATTTTACACGTTATTCAACTGTTGATGGCTTAATTAACAATGATGTTTTCTGCTTATTGGAAGATAAAAAAGGTAATCTCTGGTTCGGCACGGATAGAGGACTAAGCAAATTCGACGGAAAATCTTTTACTAATTATTTAACCG
>DATBFI010000568.1:0-3984 GCA_036558585.1 Chitinophagaceae bacterium | reverse complement strand
CCATATTAAATTTTCTGCGCAAAACAAACCGGCCTGAAAAGGCAAGAGCATTTATTGCTGATGCACTACCGCCAATCATTTCTTCTGTTTTGGAAACAGAAAGCCTTGAGCACATACGCAAAGCACTACTCAAAATTCCTGAATCAAATTTAAGGGTGCACATAACGATGAAAGACGTCAAGATTGCCGTGGGCATTTTTTTGCTGGTGTTTTTTTCCACTTTTCCTGTAGCACTACCATTTGCATTTATTCAGAATGTTCAACTGGCCTTACGCATCTCTAATCTTGTTGCTATCGTATTAATGTTTATCTGTGGCTGGTTCCTGGCAAAATATGGCGGGTACAATAGATGGCTGATGGGTTTTACCATGACCTTACTCGGGATTTTACTTGTTGCTGTCACCATCGCTTTGGGAGGATGACCATGCAAAAAATGTTTATCGTTTTTACTATTTGTTTTTCGCCATTCATATTGTTTGCCCAGGGAAATACCGATGATTCATCCGTATCAAAATGGTCATTCTCTGCATCTGGGTATTATTATTTTATCCCGGACGAAAAAAATTCATCTACGCTTATTGCCTATGCAGATCATAAAGCCCTCCACTTCGAAGCAAGGTACAATTATGAAGACCAAAACACTGCTTCTCTGTTTGCAGGATGGCGATTCGAAACAGGAAAGAGTTTTCAATTCGGCGCCACACCCATGATGGGTATTGCGTTTGGCAATACAAATGGCATTGTGCCGGCAGTTAAATTAGATGCAACCTATAAAATTTTCGATTTTTATTCCGAAAGTGAATACTTAATTAATTTTGCAGAAAGGGAGAATAATTTCTTTTATACATGGTCTGAGTTAGCGGTGAGCCCGTTCGATTTTTTGCGAACAGGTATCTCTGCACAAAAAACACGTTTATATGAAACAGGACTCGATGTGCAACGCGGCATTTTCGCTGAATATTCGTTCCGGAAATTAACTGCCGGTGTTTATTATTTCAATCCGTTTTCATCAGATAATTTTGTTACCGCTGCTTTGAGTATAGATTTCTGAAGGTGTGCTGTATTCTATGTTGTGTTATGAACTTGACCGTGTGAAAAAGAAGAAATTATATTTACTTTTGGTTATCCGTACATATTGAAAAAAAATTCCATCACATTTTAAACTATCCTCATGAAACGATTATCATTTCTTGCGATTGTTGCGCTATTACTGGCAGGTTGTGGCAATCAGCCTTCTGCAGAAAGTACAGATAAAGAAAAAAGCGAAACACCTGTTGGCGGCGCAATGCCTGTTGACCTTCCTTACAAAATGCAATACAGCAACTGGACGATGGGTGATCCGCAAAATCTTAAAATTATACTGGACATGTATAAAAACTGGGAGGACAACAAATTAGATGCTGCTGCTGCAGCATTTGCTGATTCAACATATTATGATCTTGCCAACGGGAACATGGCCGTAACCACAAAGCAGAACATACTTGACTCATTTAAAGTTTGGCGCGGTATGAGCGGCTCGCTTTCTTCAGATGTGATTACTGGCTTGTCATTACACAGCCCGGATAAAAATGAAGACTGGGTTCTTACATGGTCACTTAACAGGTGGACGTCAAAGGATGGTAAAACAGACTCCTCCTACTCTAATGATAACTGGCAACTGAAAAATGGAAAGATTGCATACATGACCTCATTTGAGCAAAAAATAAAAAAGAAATAAATGATTTGCCTTTGCAATACTATAGTTATGTCCTGATTTCCTGGTAAGTAAAGGGATGTATATAATCCATTCTTATTAGTCACTGGTACGCAACAATACTCTTTTCAATCCTGTTGTTATTATCCTGCACAAAGCAAAGGGTACAACTATTAACTGAAGGATTGTTACCAACCTGTTTTTTTCACAGCATTGCAATAAGTATAACTATTGAGCGCGGCTGGACCAAATATTTTTCGTTTGAAATAATTGATGCATCATTCCAGTAACAAATGTCATCAGGTGATTCAAGTGCGGTGTTTATCCATCGTTTCCAATAATGTCCCCTCCCTGCCTCCACCTCCGGGGAAGGAGTAGTATTGAGTTGAGGCAATTCAAATTCAAGTGCTTCATGATATGCATTCAACATGTGATGCATCATAATACTGCCACCCAGGGATTGTGTTGTAAATGCAATACTGTGCGACTGTTGCGACCAATCAGGTTGATTTAATTTTATGCCATGCCAGTTTACTGAGCCTTTTTGGAGAAGCTGATTTAAACTCATACTATATTCTGCCTTTGAGGCATCTCTTCGAAGGCGGGCATGAATAAGATGTTTTACAAAGCGATGTATGCCGGCATATTTTTCCAACAAACTCCAGTCGAACCAGCTTAACTCATTATCCTGGCAGTATGCATTGTTGTTGCCATATTGTGTTCTGCGTACTTCATCGCCCATTAATATCATCGGTGCACCGATTGACAATAATGTGAGTGCAAGAAAATTTTTTACTTGCCTGTTACGAAGTGCTTCAACAGTTAAATCACCTGTTCCTTCAACACCGCAATTCCAGCTCAGGTTATCGTTATGGCCGTCGCGGTTGTCTTCCCTGTTTGCTTCATTATGTTTGCTGTTATAAGAAACAAGATCATTAAGCGTAAAACCATCGTGGCATGTTATAAAATTGATGCTTTGTTCAGGTTCGCGTTCCTTGTGGCTGTAGAGGTCAGGACTACCGACAAGCCTTGTAACAAGTTTGGAAACCGTTCCTCCATCACCTTTCATAAAACTTCGAACATCATCGCGAAACCTTCCGTTCCATTCTTTCCAGCTATCACCTGCAAAACTGCCAACCTGGTACAAACCCGCAGCATCCCATGCTTCTGCAATTAATTTAATTCCTGCAAGAACCGGGTCTGATTCTATGTCCCAAAGCACGGGCGGGTTTTCAATCGGCCTGCCTTTTTCATCTCTTGATAAGATGGATGCGAGATCAAATCTGAAACCATCAACGTGCATCTCTGTTACCCAGAAATGCAAACTGTCAATGATCATCCTGCGCACGATAGGCTGATTGGCATTGAGTGTATTGCCTGTGCCGGAGTAATTTGAATAGTAAGTTTTATCATGTTCAAGAATATAATAAATGCTGTTGTCAATTCCACGAAAACAAAATGATGGTCCTTCATGGTTACCTTCGGCTGTATGGTTAAACACAACATCAAGAATTACTTCGATACCTGCTTTATGAAGCGCCTTGACCATATCACGGAATTCATCCAGGATGCGCAGCGGTTCTTTTGACGAACTGTAGCCCTGGTGTGGCGCAAAAAAAGAAACAGGACTATAGCCCCAGTAATTCACCAGGTCATTGGGACAATCCTGTTCATCAAATTGAAAAACGGGAAGTAATTCAACAGCAGTAATACCAAGATCAACGAGGTAAGGAATCTTTTCAATAAGTCCTGCATACGTTCCTCTTTTGGAAGGTTCGATCATTGAGTTTGGATTGCGTGTAAATCCACCAACATGCATCTCGTAAATAACTGTTTTTGCAAAGGGTTGTCTCAAATGTGTATCTCCCTCCCAATCATATAGCGATAGGTCAGCAACAACACTTTTCATGGCGGGAGTTCTTTTTTCTGCGGCCAAATTAGCGCCGGAGCGTTTATAATTTTCAGGTACAGCTACAACGTTGGAATAAGGATCAAGCAAAATTTGTGTTGCATCATACCTGTGACCATTCCCGGGTTCAAATGGTCCCCGGATGCGATAAGCATATAACTGGCCATTAGAAATACCGGGCACAAACCTGTGCCAGTAATGATAAGTGCGGTTTTGCTTTGCATCAAGTGAAATCACTCGTGCCGGTTCAATATCATTCACATGATCGAAAAGGAGCAATTCAACAGCGGTACCATTTTTACAGAATAAAGAAAAATTTACACCACCGGGAAATATTGTTGAGCCAAGTGGAAAACTTTCTCCGTTTTCAGAAGGCTGATCA
>DATBFI010000567.1:0-7609 GCA_036558585.1 Chitinophagaceae bacterium | reverse complement strand
GCATATTCTGAAGCGAGCTGAAGTTTTGTTGCTTCACTTTTTACCATTTCATTGAACATATATTTCAAACGAATACCACGCAGCTTTACTAATGTGGGATTGTTGATATCAATACTAAGTTTTACGCCATAAGAAGTTTCGTAACGATTGGTGCTGCCGGGATAACCAAATATCATAGCATAATCGCCATCGCGAAAACCTTTGATGCTTACAGGCAAATAATATTTTGGTTTTAAAGGAATATTGGATGCATCATAATTTGCAGGCTTTCCGTCGGGGGCCATATACACGCGGAATACAGAAAAATCACCTGTATGGCGTGGCCATTCCCAGTTATCTGTATCACCACCAAATTTACCAATGCTTTCAGGCGGCGCACCTACCATACGCAGATCCCTATACACATTATACACATACAATAAATATTGTTTGCCCTTAAAAATAGATGCAACAACAGCATATTTAAATTCATCATTGCCTGCCACTTCTTTTACAATAGCAGAAGAAATATCGCTTAGTTTTTTGGCGCGAACGGTATCTGTTGTGTTGCCAAGGCCTTCCATTACTCTTGTGGTAATGTCATCAATATGATCAAGAAACCGAACTGTTAAATTCTGAGCCGGAATTTCCTGGCTTTTTTCAACCGCATAAAAACCATTTTTCAAATAATTATGTTCAACAGTTGAAGCAGAAGCAATAGCATTGTAGCCACAATGATGATTCGTAAATACCAAACCCTGGTCGCTTACAATTTCGCCGGTACAGCCTGTACCAAAGATCACAATGGCGTCTTTAATCGAGGAATGATTCATGCTGTAAAGCTGGTCTGCCTTAAGTTTGAGGCCACGTTTCACCATATTGTTGTAAACCTGTTCCCCAAGCAACATGGGCAACCACATGCCCTCATCAGCATAACTTCGAAAAAGCAGCAGGAACAGTGTAACAGAAAAAAATAGTTTTTTCATATGTGCATATTTATGAGCAAATGTAAGATCAGATATTTTTATGCTGGTTGTTTGTTGCAGATAGCTTAACACGCACGTTTTAGAATACATAAATAATTTGCACAGGAAGTAGCAAACTCTTTCTATCTTGCTTTGTTTTTTGTATTGCTATTAAACTCAAAGCTATCAATTAAAATAACCAGACATGAGCACCGTTAAATTTTACCTTTCGGCAATTTTCGCTTTTTTAGCAACAGCTATATATGCACAATCGGCTGATGATATCATTAACAAACATCTAAATGCGGTTGGTGGCAAGGAATTGCTGACTAAAATAACTTCTTTGTATATGGAAGTCTCCTCACAGGTAATGGGTAACGAAATGAAAGGTACTGTTACTGTGTTAAATGGAAAGGGCTACAAAAGTGAATCAGACTTTAATGGACAGGCAATAATTCAATGCATAACTGATACTGCAGGATGGATGGTAAATCCAATGGCAGGCATTACACAGCCCACGGCTATGCCCGGCGATGCTTACAAAACCGGTAAATTCCAGATAGATATTGAACCCATGCTTAACTATGCTGCAAAAGGATACAAAGCAGAACTGCTCGGAACTGATACAGCGGGGAGCGTAAATGCATACAAAATAAAATTGACAACTCCCGATAGTTTGGCTTTTACTTTTTTTATTGATCCTTCTACTTACTACACTGTAAAAACTACCTTTTCAGGAGAGGTAATGGGACAAAGTGTTGATATAATTTCTAATTATTCTGATTACAAAAAAACAGATTTTGGTTTTATATTTCCTTATACCGTTGATACCAATTTTAACGGGCAATTTTCTTACACCACTACAATTACAAAGGTGGAAATAAATAAGCCTGTTGATCCTTCTATTTTTGCAATGCCCAAACAATAATTTTTAGGGAGCAACAAATTTGAAAATGAAAAATTGACTCATACTAATTCAAATTTCTCGTGTTTTTATTTCACTGAGGAATTGTTGATTTGGGGATTCTATTCTGGCTACTGAATAAACCGATCAATATTATATTCATTTGCTGTTTTATGGAACCAACTCAGAAATTAAGTCTAACAAAGACACCATTTCAAATCTTTAGCAAAAATATAGCTGCGATTGCCCACATACAGCAAATTATACATGACATCGATAAACTAAGTGTCCACAAGCCTTTACAAAAGAAGCAATATTTATTGTCAAGCTATATTGTATTTCTAATTTCTTCATGGGAATGGTTCATTGAAAATTCAATTAGTTTCCAGGTAAACAAAATACTTAAAGACAGGGAATTATTCGATAAAATTAAAGTTCAATTGAGAAAAACAGATTTAACACCCGGCGACTATAAAACTTATGCAGACAAAAAAATCTACTATTTCAACGTGCCCATCGTAGAAAAAATTGATGAGTTGGTGAAAAAAACTTTAGGGCTTCATAATATTTCAAACAAGTGGTTATTCCAAAACTTAACCCTGAACGAAATAGCTGAAAAAAATGATAGTATATACAACCTTCGGGGCTCAATAGCCCATCGTGGCTATATAAATGGACACCTGACATTTGAGGATAATTTTAAACACATGGAATTTATTTATTCGATAGCTGATCAAACAGAAAAAATAATAATGAGTTATATAAAAGATATTTAATTAACCAACATAGTGTCCTATTATAAAAGCATCTATATTGGTTTAATTCCATCTGATACAGAAGCAACAAAAAAATTTTTGCTGATAAAAAAAGAAAATGAAGCAATGAGAGCTGAAAACGATGGATTGAGATCACGTCTTAATAAAATTGAACAAGCTCGCAACCGTAGCAAAGAAAATTTACCCGGTTACACTAAGTGATGCTCATCTTGGGCAGAATGTACAAATCCATTTAATCAAAATACCGTGATAAATATTATTTGCCGCAAAATACGGGTAATGCAAGGTTCATAATATTATGGCAAAAATCCTTCACACATTCAATATTCATCACTCAATATCCTGCAACTTCAAAATCGTACCTTTGCACAAATATTTGGTATGTGGCTTAGTAATATTTTGGAAACCATCGGCAATACACCACTGATAAAACTCAATAAGATAACAAAAAATCTTCCTGCCACGGTATTGGCAAAAGTGGATTATTTTAACCCCGGTAATTCTGTGAAAGATCGTATGGCATTGAAGATGGTAGAAGTTGCAGAAAAAGAGGGAAAACTAAAACCCGGCGGGACTATTATTGAATGTACAAGCGGTAACACCGGAATGGGGCTTGCATTGGTTGCATGTGTAAAAGGATATAAATGCATTTTTACTACAACCGACAAGCAAAGCAAAGAGAAAATGGATATTTTAAAAGCAGTAGGTGCGGAGGTAATTGTTTGTCCTACGAATGTTGACCCTGATGATCCGCGCAGTTATTATTCGGTTGCAAAAAGACTCGAGAAAGAAATTCCAAATTCCTATTTGTGCAACCAGTATGATAATCTGGCGAATCGTTTAGCACATTATGAAACTACTGGTCCTGAAATATGGGAACAAACAGAGGGTACGATCACGCATCTTGTTTGCACGGCAGGAACCGGCGGCACGGTTACAGGAGTTGGCATGTATTTAAAAGAAAAAAATCCAAACATACAGGTGTGGGCAATTGATGTGTATGGGTCATTGCTTACAAAATATTTTCGCACCGGAGAAGTTGACATGCATGAAGTGCATCCTTATATCAGCGAAGGGTTTGGTGAAGACTTTGTGCCAAAGAACTACGATATGAGTGTGATAGATCATTTTGAACAGGTGACAGATAAAGATGGTGCAGTAATGGCGCGACGCATTGCGAAGGAAGAAGGAATTTTTATTGGTTACAGTGCAGGCAGTTGTTTACAGGGGTTAATGCAATTGAAAGATCGTTTGAAAAAAGGTGATGTTGTGGTTTGTATTTTTCATGATCATGGAAGCCGTTATGTTGCAAAGATCTATAATGATCAATGGATGATGGAGCGTGGTTTTTTTGATGTAAAGACATTTAAAGATATTGTAAATGCAAGGGCGGGAAAAAAATTAGTTACAATACAGCCATCGCACACAGTTGCCGACGCTGTTGAACTGATGAAGAAATATGACATTGAACAAATACCTGTAATGAATGGCAATGGTATCATTGGCTCCGTGAGTGAAAATGGTTTGTTCCAAAAGGTTTTTAGTAATCCGGAAATAAAAAGTGCAACCGTTGAAAGCGTGATGGAACCTGCATATCCGGTTGTTGCTTTTGACACACCTGTTGAAAGGCTTGGAAGCCTGATCACAAAAGAAAATGGCGCCGTACTTGCTAAAGACGAGAAAGGCGATTACCACATCGTTACCAAGTATGATGTGATACAGAGCCTGGCTAAGTAGTTTGGTATTTCGAGATATACCATTTATAAATAAGTGTTTAATTCGCCGCAGGATTCTGTGGCCGGTTTCAGATTGGAAAAGAGCATGTAAATTATTCTTAAATAACTCTTAAGAACTGCTTATGTTCAGACAATCCGTTGCAAAGAAAATTCAAAGCAGCAATAAAGAATTTCGTCTTCGTGGTCATGAAGTAAAGCGTATTGAAGCCTTTAGTGATGCTGTGTTTGCATTTGCAGTTACTTTACTTATTGTATCGCTTGAAGTGCCAAGGAGTTTTGAAGAACTGATAATTAACATGCGTGGCTTTTTTGCATTTAGTATCTGCTTTTTGTTTTTAATGTTAATCTGGTATGAGCAAAATGTTTTTTTTCGTCGTTACGGATTGCATGATGTTGTTACCATAACGCTTAATGCTATTCTTATTTTCCTGGTACTATTTTATGTTTATCCGTTAAAATTTTTATTTACGCTCATGTTCAGTGATCAGATCTATGGTGCCGGAAATTCTCCGTTTCGCATTACATCGAATGACGTACCCGAGCTTATGGTTGTTTATGGGATGGGATTTATTTTAATTTATTTGGTCTTTTTCTTAATGTATAATCATGCCTTAAGAAAAAAAGAGGAATTGGAATTAACTCCCGCTGAGCAATTTGATACGAGAACAAAAATGTTTGCACATATTATTCTTATAGCTGTAGGCATTCTTTCTGTAGTTATGTCACAGTTGTTGCCTTCTCAAATGGCAGGGTCCTCCGGCTTCACCTATTTTTTAATTGGCCCTGCATTTTATTTTTTTTATTCAATACGTGAACAAAGAAAGAAAAAGGCTCTGTAAATAATATTTTTGTGGGGCAAACGCATTCCCTTTTAAGACAAGCCGTTACAGTGCTCTTGTTTTACCATACTTTCAACCAGCTCAGTAAGGGATATAAATAATTTTACCAACTATCTTAAGTAATAAGTTTTTTCGGCTAGTTACTACTTTTTATCGCGTTCCTAAATTTGAAACATCATCAGTTGTAGTAATAACATTCCATTCAGTTGCTGAAGAATTTATCCAGTTTGTATTTCCTTGAGTAATATTTGATTTTCTTCTTAGTGTTTTATCTGCGGCTGCACTCGCGTTTCCTCCGATTGTCCAACTGGAGCCCGGATCAGTGCCAACCCCACCAAAGACATCTATGTTAATTCCATCTTTTTCGAGAGTGATTGCATCATCTCCATTAAAGCCACAAACACCGGACACATAGGCCGTGACGCCTAGAGGAAGGGATAGGGTAGCTTTTGAATTTCTTATAACGATAATACCGCCAGCAGCCAGGTAAGAAGTGCCGGTTAACGTATCAAGTTTTGCAGAATTAGATGCATTTGTTTCACCATTAATATAAAGCCTCACAATATATTTTGAAAGATCAGCTGTATTTAAGCCCGCATTATAAATTTCCAGGTATTTATTATAGGAAGAACCTTCAATATACTCGCTAATGATGAGGTCACCATTGGACGGTGGTGGAAGCGGGTTGCCATCTTCCACATCGTCTGCATTGCGTATCAAAAATTCTTTCATGTTGTTAAACATATTGCAATAGCCCGTCCATATTTTGTTGTCCGTCGGCAATGTATTGGCTGCAAAAGTGGCATTGAAAGAAGTATATAATGTGATGCTTCCTGTGGCATCAGCTAAAGTTTTATTTCCGCTATATGTATTTCCTCCACTTGCCGCAGCATCTTTAATTTTTACGAGTGTATATTCTATATCTGGCAGGCTTGCATTTAATTCCTGAACAGTTAATTTCAGCGGCTCTATAATTTTGCCTGCAGCAACCGCAGAAGAAGGAAGTGATGAAGATGACAAAGTGATTTCAAGTGAGCCATTAAAACTTTTTAAAGTGCCTCCGGTAACATCAACTACAATAGAATCACCGATATGAAAATCCGAAGTCTCGGCGCTGCTGCCAAAATATAACAGTATGCCCCGATCACCATCTTGCAAAACAATGCTTCCTTGTGATACATTCTTATTCTCAGCATCTGAAATCACGATTCCACTTATCAAATAGGAACCTAAAGTAAGATCGCTACCCTGATACAAATTTCTCACATCAGCAATGCTGATCAATGAACCATTGCCACCTCCGCCGCATCTTGAATTATAAAATTTCACATCAGATGTGTCACGTATATTCAGCTGTTTGGTCGAGCCAAAAACGGTGTAAATTGCCGTAATTGGTCCATTACCATTTGGTACATTATAACCTGCAAGATCTGCATAACTGCTGTTTCGCAAAACAATGTTTTCCCCATCACAGCTTTTAATTGTAAAATTTACTGCAGAAGAATTTAATGATGAGTCGGCAAATGTTTTAGAAGTATCTACAGCGGCAAATTCAAAATTTTCAAGCTGTATCAGCGTGTTCTGATATGAGTCATTTAGGTCTGCAACCCTTACTACTTTTGGTGTAACAGAATTATTCAATGTTCCTTTGACAATATATTGGTCGAATAATGTAGATGCAAGCGGAGCCAGGGCCGGAGAGGTTCCGGAGTTATCAATACCACCACCTAATTGAATCAGTCTGTTGTAATCTCCAAGATACAATCCCTTCACTTTTATAAAGATCATTCTGCCTATAGAATAATTCGTATAAAGATCATACCCATCTAATTTTATACTAATACCTCCTGTTGAATCCTGGATCACGATTGTTTTATAAAATTCACCACTTCTGTCATCTGCGATCACAATGCCGCTAATTGTTTTATCAACAGTAATTTGTTCAAGGCTGCCTGTTGTATGCATTGCTTTAAGATCACTGATAGTAAGATCAGCGGCAATGTTAGGCGCCACATACGCAGGAGGCTCATCAAATTTTTTATTGCAGGAAATTATAGTAATGCTTGCCAAAACGATCGGGATAACAAGCCTCAGCGCTATAATCTTTTTTGTTGTTGTACTAAGGATTTGCATTGGGTTGTTTTATAAATTTTAATGAGAAAATTTTTAAGTGATTTTTTAACAGGATGCTTTTGCGTCGTCTTTAATCAATATCTTATAGTTACACTCAAAAAATAATTGATACCATATCCATAATAATATTTTGGTGGAAACTGGTTTGGATCACGGGTATCAAAATCAAAACGTAGTTGCTCATAACCACCTGTGATCATGTCTCTATTGTTCAGTAAATTATTAATACCCGCACTGAACACAAGATACACTCCTCTTTTTTTGATGTATGTCTTTG
>DATBFI010000566.1:0-6378 GCA_036558585.1 Chitinophagaceae bacterium | reverse complement strand
AGAAATTATTTACCGCGCATGGGCAACACAAGCGGGCCTGGAGAATTGGTTTTTGCGTTTAGCCGAGTTTACAAAACCGGATGGAACACTACGCAACAGGAATGAGGCCGTGCAGCAAGGCGATAAATATAAATGGCTCTGGTTTGGATATGATAATTCTGTTGCTGAAGAAAAAGAAATTCTTGATACGAACAATAATGATATGCTTCGCTTTAGTTTCAGTGGGGGATGTATTGTTACCATTTCGATAAAAGAAGAAGCAGGTGAACCAATTTGCGAATTAGTTCAGCAAATGCCAATGGACGATGAAAGTGAACAGCGATATTTTTATATAGAATGTGGGAAAGGCTGGACATTTTATATGACCAATCTTAAATCAATTTTAGAGGGCGGCATTGATCTGCGCAATAAAAATGTTGCTATTAAAAATGTGATCAACGCTTAATCACTTACCTCAAAATTTTTATTTTTAAACTATGCCATATGAAGATACTCCTTTTCATTTTCCTGGTAACGCCGCTGATCTTTATTTCTTTTAGACAGGAACAAAATAATAAAAAGATATTTCAGCAATTAAAAGAATTACAAGGTACATGGAGAATGGAAACATCAGGAAGTGTATTATATGAACGCTGGAATACAATCAATGATACCTTAATGCAAAGCACCAGCTACCAGCTGAAACAAAAAGACACGCTTTTATTGGAGCAGGTTTCCTTACAGCACACGAGGGACGGCATTTTTTATATTCCTGTTGTAAAAGAAAATAATATGACACCAATACCCTTCAAACTCACTTCAAATAGTAACAACTCATTTGTTTTTGAAAATCCACATCATGATTTTCCAAAGAGAATTGTCTATGAAATTGTTTCGGCGGATTCTCTTCACGCTTATATTGATGACGGTACCAACAATGCATCAAAAAGAAGTGATTACTTTTTTAAAAGAATTCCACAATAGAAATTTACTCGTGTGAAATATATTCTCACCTGCAACCCGGTTAAGTTCTTTCTATAACCTTTTATTTAAAATAATGCGAAGGTCAAAAGGCTTGCCAAACAATCTTCTTCTTGCCAATATCTGGTCAATATGTCTTTCACAATGGTCTGCATATATTTCAAGGAGCTGTCTTAAAGAAAGCGCTCCCCTTTCCGGGTGAAAGCCTTTTAGATCCCATTGGTCTTCTTTTACAGATTTTAAAAGTCTTGAATTGCTCAGGCGCAAAAGCCTAAACATCTCAAGTGCATCCTGTAATTCATAAATATCTCTTTGCTGGTATTCAAGCTCTTTTGTCCAGATATCCTGGTTATAAAAAGGAAAAACTGTATCTGACTGCGTAATCGTTTGCCTGAACCTTATTGATCCAACCAGTTCTGAATCGAGGATATGAAAAGCAATTTCCTTTATAGACCATTTGTCTTTAAAAGGAAAGACCGTTAATTCATCTTCATTCAAGTTAGCAACAGCACTCCTCAGTCTTTCCGGGCCCTGTGCATAAACATCAAGCAGGAATTCATTAGAGAATTCATCAAAGTTTTTTGAAGGAGGTGTGGCACTGAGCAACATAGTAAATGTTTTGGTGCTTCAAAATTATTTCTATTCCTTTATCAGAGAAGTGAATTGTTTGGATTGTTTTAATGAAAAATGCTAATAACAGACGGAAAAATAAAATGCTTTACTACGGCAGGCCGTATTTCCAATAAATTTAAATCTGCCAATACTTGTTCATAAGGAACATGGAAAAATCAGTTTGGTTATAATAGCACAAAGTTTCGCATAATAAACACATGCATTGTGTTTTAAAAGTTTGTTATTGGTATATACATTATTTCCCTTTTTTATATCCACTAACTGCGTAGTACAAAATATAGAGATAGCATGGCAGTATGGTAATCACAAAAGACAAACTGTTCGACAGGTGCAACTTATCTTTCAGTGAGCCATAAATAAGTGGAATAATGGCTCCGCCTGCAATACCCATGATCAGCAATGCGGAACCAATTTTTGTGAACTTGCCTAATCGGTCAATCGCCAAAGGGAAGATAGCGGGCCACATCAGCGCGTTTGCCAATCCAAGCGAAGCAATCAAATAAATAGATGCATGGCCACCGATAATAAAAATAAGAACGGATATAATGATACCCAGGATCGCTGATATTCTTAACCCTTGCTGTTGCGAAATAATTTTTGGAATGGTTAATACACCTATCACATACCCAACGAGCATGGCAAGCAATGTAAAGAATGTAAAAAATCTTGTGACATCAAGAGGTAACCCTTCTGCTCTTCCGTAAATACCTATTGCATCTCCTGCCAATACCTCTGCGCCCACATAAAGAAATATGCATAGCACTCCCAGCATTAAATAAGGAAACTGGAAAACACTCGTTTTGTTTTTCGATACTGCTGCAGTTGTATCGTTATTTTTATCTGTATCAATTTCAGGCAGGGATGAATAATAGATCATTAATGCAAGAATTATCAATAGGACTGTGATGATAATATAGGGTGTAATAACTCTTGATGCAAGCTCCTGTAACAATGTTTCCTTTAATACGGGATCCGTTGTTGTGTTGATCTGTGTTTCCAATGGCGTTGCATTCTTCAGCACCACAGCACCCAAAATCAGCGGGCTTATCATGCCGGCTCCTTTATTACAAATTCCCATGATGCTGATTCTTTTTGCAGCACTTTCAATTGGGCCAATTATGCTGATATACGGATTGGATGCCGTTTGCAGTAATGATAAACCCGTTCCCTGTATAAACAACCCTGTAAGAAACAATCCAAAACTTCTTGCCTGAGCTGCCGGGATAAACAAGACCGATCCTATTGCCATGATAAATAAACCCAATGCCATTCCCTTTTTATATCCTGTACCTTTCAAAATCCAGGAAGACGGGATGGCAAGAAAAAAATAGGCCATGTAAAACGAAAATGTTACAAAGAATGCCTGTATATCATTTTTTAACTGGCATGCGAGTTTTAAAAAAGGTATCAGTGTTCCATTAAGCCAGGTAACAAAACCAAAAATGAAAAATAAAACGCCGATAATAAAAATAGCCCTGGTATTACTTTGTTTTTGCGTTAATGCAATCGTTGTTGTCTGGTTCATGCGTCGACGAATAGTTTTTGTTTTCCAAATAAACCAATCATTATATTATTGACAAAGATTAAATAAACACAAACGTTTGTGCAATTTTATTTTTACAACAGGTGCGAATGGCACTCACTGTTTTTTGTCATGAATCATTAATTGCGATTCAAGTATAATTTTATAAAAAGTGGTATCCATCTCCTCTTTATTCTTACTTAATATATCAATTAATGTTTCGGTTGCTTTTTGTCCCTGTTGATAAGGATACTGTTCTACTGATGCAACCGGCGGAAAGGCAAAATAATGACTTATTGGTAAATTAGAATAACTTACAAAAGTGATGTCCTTATTTATTTTGAGTTTTGCTTTTTTTGCATACTCAACTGCATCAAGTGCTACATAATCATTAAATGCAACAATTGCTGTAGGCTTTCTTTTTTGTGATAGTAATTGACGCATCGCCTCGTAAGTTCCTTCTTTGGTAATATCAGAGGAGATGATAAGATTCGGATCAAATTTCAAGCGATGTTTTTTCATTGCTTTAATATACCCTTCGAGTCTTTCCCGGCTGGCGAAAAGTTTTTCAGGCCCGTTAATCATTCCAATAATACGATGCCCTTTTTTCAATAAAAAACTTAAAGCCTGTATAGTGCCTGATTCCATGTTGCACGCCACATAATGCATACCGGTCATATTGGGTATCCGGTCAAAAAAAACAACAGGAATATTGTATCGTTTCAGCATTTCAAAATGATCATAATTGGAAGTGTTTTTTGATATTGAAACAATAAGCCCGTCCACCCTGTGATTTTTCATCGTTTCTGCAATTTGCTTTTCCCTTTGTTCGTCGTCGTGGGATTGCCCTAATAAAACCGTGTAATTATTTTTATTTGCAGTATCCTCAATGCCGCTGATGGCCGATGAAAAGAATGTTTCTGATAATTCAGGCAATATAACTCCGATTGTAAATGTTTTTCGCTGCTGAAAAAAAATGGCTGTTTGATTGGGCTCATAATTTAATTCTTTGGCAAGCTGCTGAACACGCATTTTTGTTCTCAAACCAATGCTGTAATGATCATGCAGTGCTCTTGATACAGTTGATACGGATATATTTAATCTCCTTGCTATTTCTTTTATGGTGGGCTGTTTTAATGACATGATCCCGCTTATGTTCTGCTTTACTAAAAAATTATAAAAAATTTTTTAGAAGTAATAAATAAAATATAAATATAAGCCCGTTGAAGTCAATATGCTTGCTGTGATTCGTGTGTCACTCTTCGACAAGCTCTGAGTTACAGTTTCATAAAAATAAAAAAACCTCTTGCTACAAGAGGCTTTTCATTTTTTATTTCAACTTCTTAAACCAGCATACGCAGCGGTTCTTCCAATATGCCTTTGAGCGTCTGCAAAAATGCTGCACCCGTTGCACCATCCACCACGCGGTGATCACAACTCAGGGTTACTTTCATAACATTTCCCGGCACAACCTGGTCGTTCTTTACAACAGGAACTTTTGAAATGCCACCTACTGCAAGAAGACATGCGTCGGGCGGATTAATAATACCCGTGAACTCATCAACACCAAACATACCCATATTAGAAATAGTAAATGTGCTGCCTTCCCAATCTGCAGGCTGCAACTTTTTATTTCTTGCACGTTCTGCAAAATCTTTTACTTCAGTTGCTATCTGGCTTAATGATTTTGTATCGGCAAAGCGAACAACAGGGACCAGCAGGCCCTCTTCCACTGCAACAGCAACGCCAATATTTACATGATGATTGATTCGTATTTTATCGCCCAGCCAACTGCTGTTCACTTTAGGATGTTGTTTCAATGCAACGGCTACGGCCTTTAATACTATATCGTTAAAACTGATCTTTACTTTGCTTAGTTCATTGATACGGGCTCTTGCAGCAACTACTTCGTCCATATCGATCTTCATCGTTACGTAGAAATGGGGTGCCGAAAATTTGCTTTCAACAAGACGCTTTGCAATGGTCTTGCGCATTTGAGAAACAGGTATTTCTTCAAAGCTTACCTGTCCTGCAGGTGCTGCCGGTGTGGTTGGTGCAGCTTCTTTCTGTACAGGTTTTGGCGCAGGTTGTGGTTGAGCTGCAGGCTTAAAGCTTTCAATGTCAACCTTTGTGATCCTGCCATTATCCCCTGTACCTTTTACATAACGAAGATCAATGCCTTTTTCCTCCGCAAGTCTTTTGGCTAACGGTGACACAAATATTCTTCCTTCATTTACTATTTGCGGTTGTTCCATGGGTTGAGGCGCTTGCTGAGCACCCTGTCTTGCGGCTTGTTGCACCTGTGCATTTCCTGGAGCCGTATCTCCTTCCGCCTTTTGTTTATCTTCAGATGTTTTGGCTACCGGGGCCTCAGCTCCCGTTCCGGCTGTTTTAGATCCTTTGATACCCTTTACTATTGCGTCTACATCCAGGCCTTCTTTACCAATAATTGCCAGCAGATCATTTACCAAAACTTTTTCGCCTTCTTTTGCCCCCTGGTATAAAAGCTTTCCCTCCTTATAACTTTCAAGCTCCATAGTGGCTTTATCGGTTTCAATATCGGCAAGCACTTCCCCTTTCTTTACATCATCACCCACTTTCTTATGCCATGCAGCGATCACACCTTCTGTCATGGTATCACTCAGGCGTGGCATCAATACCACCTCTTCTTTTGACGAGTAATCTTCAGATGAAGCCGTTTTTTGTTTATCGGTTGCAGGTTGGCCGTTAGTAGGCTCTGCTTGTTTTGCAGGCGCAGTTTCCCTGGCTTTTTGTTCTGTCGCAGGCGGGGTTTGTGTCGCACCAGCTTTGTCACCACCACCTTTGTGTTGTTGTATCAGTGAACTTACGTCTTCTCCCTGCTTACCGATAATTGCAAGCAGATCATTTACCTCAAGTTTTTCCCCATTATCCGCGCCAATATGTAAAAGTGTTCCCTCCTGGTAGCTTTCGAGTTCCATAGTTGCCTTGTCGGTTTCAATTTCCGCCAACAGATCACCTTTCTTTACTGGATCTCCAACTTTTTTATGCCAGGCGGCGATCACACCCTCAGTCATGGTATCGCTTAAACGTGGCATTAAAATCGCTTCTGCCATTTGGATTTAGATTTTTTAGATTTATGATTTTACGATTTGGTGGTGGTAAGCTGCAGATTAGCTATAAGCTCCTGTTGCCTGCCCGACTGCCAAATTATTTTCAATTGGTCAGGCAGGCGTCGCACTACGTTCATCGTTGGGCAATGCTATGAAGCATTTTTTTCGAGC
>DATBFI010000565.1:0-1797 GCA_036558585.1 Chitinophagaceae bacterium | reverse complement strand
TACGAGATCAATTTTCACTTTCATAATTTTAATTATTGTAATTGGTTGTGTCAAAGAATTCAGCTATGAAAACCATATTGCAGCAGGCACTTTAAAAGATTCTTTTGGCGCCTGTTTTTCTCAAACCATCCACGGAACATTTTATAACGGAATAACTCCTGTTGCCGATACAACTTATGTAGAAGTAAAAGTAAATGTTACAAAAACCGGAAGCTACTTTGTTTCTACAGACGAACAGAATGGATTTCAATTCTCTGATTCCGGTGTTTTTGAGACTGCCGGAATTAATATTATAAAATTAAAGCCAACTGGTACACCACTTGCTCATATTGCTACCAATTTTATAATCACGTTTGATACCAGCATTTGTCCTGTAACAATAAACGTCCATGACAGTAGTGAACTAAATCACAATAATACACCTGATAGTTCACTGTTTAATAACTGGAAGTTTACTGATACTAAAAAAGGTATAACTTATAAGGGATTATTTGAAAATAATTATCTGCTTGCGCTCGACTCACTTAAAGTGCTTGTTCTGTCAACAAAAAAAGCTGAGGCCGTGAGTGATTCAACTTTTATGATCAATATTGCTCTTCCTGCAGGTACTATAGAGCTGGGAACTTATACCACCGATGATCCTCCGAATGGCCTTGTATTTAAAACTTTCAGCGATGCCTGCGTTAATTGCGCAGGCGGAGGTTTAATACCGCGATCCTCGGGTGCAACGGTAGTGTTTATTATCACAAGTTATAACCCTACAACAAAAATTGTAAAGGGAACTTTTACCGGTACTACTATTGATTGGTCCAACGAAATCGCCATGATTAAAGATGGCGAGTTTTCAGCAATGGTTAAATAGCGTTCTGCACTAGCCACAATTATAATCGATGCCAGGAGAGAAATGAAGAAAACGACGATGAGAAGCGCTGATTTTTTCATAACCGTTATTTCCTTGTCCCGGTTTTGATTCTTTTATATATGAACAAAAGTAATTTATGTAGTAACTTTCATTAATTTTATAAATATTCCAAAAATGCTTATTATGGATATTCGCCATTTAAAAATGATAAAAGAGGTTGCCCGGCATGGCAACCTTACAAAAGCAGCAGAGCATTTATATCTCTCACAATCTGCATTAAGTCACCAGTTAAAGGATATAGAAGATTATTTTAAGACACAAATATTTATTCGTCAAAAAAAGCAAATGCTTTTAACTGATACAGGCAGGATAATTCTTGAAGCGAGTGAAAAGATCCTTGCAGAGCTCGAAGTAATTAAGAATAAAATAGTTTGTCTTACTGATAAAAATGCAGGCGAAATCCACATCAGCACAGAATGTTATACATCTTATCACTGGCTCTCTGCGTTTCTCTCGGAGTTTAAAACATTGTATCCGAAGGTGGCGATCAATATAAATCCGGAAGCAACATATAATTCTATTAAGGCATTACTGGAAAATAAAATTGATATTGGAATTGTAGAGGATAACCTCAATCCCAAATTAAATTATACGGCGCTTTTTAGAGATGAATTTATGGCCGTTGTTCCCAATGATCACCCGTTCGCTGAACTAAGATGGGTTGAACCAGAAAATTTTTATAACGAAAACTACATTATGTACAATATCCCGGATGAGATCAGTACGGTATTCAAATTTTTGTTTAAAAAGGGGGAACCAAAAAGAGTGTATAAAATAGCATTGACTGAGGCGATCATTCAAATGGTAAAAGCGGGCATCGGTGTAACTGTATTACCCCACTGGATAGTTGCACCTCATATTGAAGCCGGCGAACT
>DATBFI010000564.1:0-2691 GCA_036558585.1 Chitinophagaceae bacterium | reverse complement strand
AACCGTTCCCTTATTAGCAGATACCGAACCCAAAAAAGTAACGATTCATTATCAGCAGCAGACACATCACATAGAAGTGGCGTACCCGTCAAGTATACTTGATGCTGCACTACAAAAAAGCATTCAATTGCCCTATAGTTGTAAAGGAGGAAGATGCAGTACATGTGCGGCTTATTGCCTCAATGGAAAAGTTGTAATGAGTATGAATGAAGTGCTCACTGATAAAGATATTGAAAAAGGGCTTGTGCTTACCTGTGTTGGATTTGCGGCAACAGATGCTGAATTAAGTTTTGAGTTTTAAATTCCTTTCTGAAGGAGCCTGCATAAAAAATTTGTATTTTAAAAAAATCTCATCCCTATTATTTGTTTTTTAAATCGGCCTTTGTAAAAGATAGCGGCAACAACATACTCGCTTTTTCAATTACGTATACCTCGCCTTCCATTCCCCCAAGAATCAGGCGGATTGGTTGCTGCTGACGTTCTTCATATTCAAGTAAGGTTTGCCTGCAAATGCCACAGGGACTAACAGGTTTATCGCTTTCGCCAGTTTGATTATGATAACTTATAGCAATAGCCTCAATTGGTTCACTATCAATCTGGGATGAAACAGATGAAAGCAATACGCGTTCCGCACAAATACCAGCAGGAAAGCTTGCATTCTCCTGGTTAGCTCCCTGTACAAATGCACCACTTTTTAATCTTGCAACAGCACCGACAAAAAAACGAGAATAGGGTGCATATGCGTTGTGTGTGGTGTCTCTTGCCTTTTGCAGTAACACTGTATCCTGGTTGTTGAGCTCATCAATAGAACGATATACTTTAAATACAAAACTGTATTGTTCTTCATGCATACAAAATGTTTTAGATAAAAAAGCCCTCACAACAACTTATTGTGAGGACTTTCAGAGTATGATGAATAAAGATAAATTAATTATCTGTCTGCTTATTATCATTTGATAGATTTAAACAAACGATTCCATCTCGGGCCATCATTCCAGCTGAACCATATTAGCGAAGCCTTACCTACTATATGGGTTTCGGGAACAAACCCCCAGAAACGGCTGTCCTGGCTTCTGTGACGGTTATCACCCATCATCCAGTAATAATTGTATTTTATGTTATAGGTATTCATTTCTCTTCCATTGATAAAATACTTGCCGTCTTTTTCATCCAGTTTATTATGCTCGTAAACAGTGATCAATCTTCTATACAATTCGATGTTGTTTGAAGAAAGGGTAATAGTTTCACCTTTTTTAGGAATATGTAGCGGGCCGAAATGATCGGGTGACCAATGAAAATTTCTTGAATCATATGGAAACACTGATATACTGCTGTCGAGCAGGAAAGGTTTTACACTTTTTGTGTTTGGCTCTTTTTTAACTATGTTAACTTCCGGAGCTGTCATATTTATCCGGTAAATTCCCGGATTATTGTTTACAACATCTAATGCGTCCCCTGGATCGTCTACATCAATTCCTAACTTATTCTGAAAAAAATCAGGAGTAAAAGGAGTATTGGTTTCAACTATATAATCAGTTTGTGCCCCCGGTGCAACATACGCCGGTTGGCCATTTACAAATAGCCGCCCGTCACGCACTTCAATATTGTCGCCTGGCAATCCCACACAACGTTTAATATAGTTATCGGTTTTGTCCATGGGATGAACAAGGATAGGGTAGTCCGCCTTCAACGCTTCACGGTTGCCATTGTATTGAGTGCGCAACACATCGTAATACGGATTAGCAGAACCAAAACTGGGTAAGTTGATGATTGTGTCGCCAGCGGGAAAATTAAACACAACGACATCATTGCGGTTTATAGGCGTAAATCCTGGCAATCGTTTATAAGGAATTTGAACCCATGTTAAATAGGAACGCGTGGTGGGCATTCCCGGCAATGTATTATGTACAAAGGGAAAACTTAACGGTGTTTGGGGTAATCTTGGGCCGTAACTCAATTTATTTACAAATAAAAAATCGTTGATCAGCAAGGTCTTTTCCATACTTTCTGTAGGTATGGTATATGCTTCAAAGATAAAAGTGCGTATAAGGGTTGCAGCTACTACTGCAAATACAGCGGCGTCTATCCATTCACGGGCAGTGGATTTTTTATAGTGCTTTACAACTTCTTTGCCTCCCCATCTTACCTGTTTCGAAAAACCTAGATACGGAAAATATAAGAATGGTAAAAACACGGTAGCCGCGTGTTGTGCAAGAGTAAACTTACCAAAATGCATTACAAAAATAATTGTGATCCAGATCGTGATGAACTGACCCGCAATAGGTATAAATTGTAACCAAAACCATATTTTTTTTATATCACATTTTTCAACAATACACCATGTGTTGTAAAACGGAATTAATGCTTTCCATCCTTCTATTCCTGCTCTTTTAAACATGCCATACATGCCGGCATGCCAGCCTATTGTACCAATAATAAAAATTATCCAACCCATTATTTTTTATTTAATGGCAGCAAAAATAACATTTATTAAAGGTCGCAAAATTCAATCTGTGCAAAGTTTTCTTAAATAGAGCTTAAGGTGAGTAGTGTAAGTGATTAAGATATTTAAGAATTGAGATATTAGGTCATTGAATCATCAAGTCATTGAGTCATTAAGTTTTCTGAAAATTAGATGTAAAATAAAGTATGCATAGCAATACAAAATGAAGAAGTGGTAGTGAGGTATCA
>DATBFI010000563.1:0-13678 GCA_036558585.1 Chitinophagaceae bacterium | reverse complement strand
CCGGGATGATTTGAAATAACACTGTACAAAAAACTTTTATCAACAGCCTTTTCATAAGGCATGAATGTTGGCATGAGCGACGGATACATCTTTACCATCAAATTGCCGAACGTGTTGTACACGGCTTTGTAGCGGTCAACTTTATCATCACCCAAACCATACGTGTTCGCCATATCTGCAAGATTGAAAACCATTGAACCACCAAGATTCACTTTTAAACCTTGCATATCTTTTTCTTCTATACCATTGTAATATTTTAGCCAGTAATCTGCGTTCTGTTCCTGGTAAACCTGCGCACTCACTTTTGCAGCAAACATTTTCGCTTCATTGAAAGAACGCACCTGGTCACCGGCCTGTGCAAGCGCAATGATCATATTCTCAATATCCGTTCTGTGATCATATGCCCACTTTTTTATTGCAATAGTTTGATTGGGCATCTGCGATGCATACTGTTTTGTATTTGCTATTGTTACAAGACCACCTTTTTTCGTTGCAACGTTTACGTCGCCCGGAGTCCAGGTAGCAACAGCATCAACGCCAACCGTTGTATCACGACCTGTTGTTTTTCCGTTAACAACAATTTTTCTTTTCTCACTGTAACCGGTGATGTATTTGTTGGGTGCGTCAAGGAAATCATTTGCAGCAATGAGGTTAATTGCATCTGCATCATAAGTGGTTTCATCAGGGTTTACCTTCAAACTATTGTCGCCAGCCCATTTCAGAAGGATGTTCACATCACCGTCGCGCAGCACACCGGCAACACATTTACCAATTGCATTATGAGGATCCTGTTTCCATGCAGGCGGCGCCATTACCTGGTCTTCGCCAAAAGATTTTCCATGCGCAACAGGAATAATGACCGGTTGATATTCAGGTCCCAATGCTTCCAACTCTTTGCCAAGTGATGTCATGAATGCAGGCATACCATCACCCATGAACGTGATCAACACTCCCGGCGTGTTTGGATTATTTTTATAATCATTCGCGAACTTTACGAGGTCCGCCATTTGTTTGTTGCAATCATCCTGGCGCACATAGATAATGTCCAGATGTGCTTTATCAAACAATGAACTTTTTGTGGTGCGCACGCCACCATTTGCATACATACCTGAGAACTGAGAGTTCCATGCCATGCGTTCCCATGTTATTTGGGTACCTCCATTTACGGCAGGTTCGGCAGCGGGCAAAGGCAGTTGCATAGCATTGCCGGTAAGTGATGCGTCGGGAGCATCAGGCAAAGCCACTTTACCCAATTCAACGGATTGTAAAACGGCTTTTGGACGATTTTGATACCATCTTACGCTCACAATGCCTGCAGCAACTACTGCCACAATGATGAGCACTTTTCCAGCGGGTTTTAATTTGATTGCCATAGTTGTAAATTTTAAAATTTGTTTTATTGAATAATTGTTTTAATTGACACTTATTTTTTTGTGTTGTTATTTTTTTATGATGCCGGCTTTTGTTTTTCATAGCATCGCCTGTTCCGCCTTAGGCGGATTACGTTCATCGTTCTTCTTTCAATTTTTGCTGAGACGCAGCCTATTCCGTCCTGAATTTGATTCAGGATTGTTTCGGAAATCACTCAATTGTACGTTCTGATTTTGTTCGACAGAGCGAGCAGATAGATGCCTCATAGTTCGGCATGACAAGCTTCCGTAGTGAGATTAAGCTGAATCAAGTTCTTCAGCATTTAATTCGTTTTTCTGCTTGTCACCTGACGAAAGAAGGTCTATTTTCTTTGGGCCTTCGCGTCTTAGTGGCTAATATTTAATCGAGCAGCCCCCTGTATCTGTCTGAGATGGAAACACCTTTCAGTTTACCATTGTCTTTGTTGTTATCCAAAGCATCTTTGGTGTAGTTGAAATCTTTTGTAAGATCAAACTTGTTGATGAGCTCGATCGTTTGTGCAGACTTTGCTTTGTCTTCCAGCACTTTGTCATCCATAAATCTTTGTGTAACATCTATCGCAGATTTTATATGCCCGATCTTCTCCCCGATCTGCTGTTTCAATATTGCAAGAGCCTGTTCTGCATCCTGGTTTAATTCATCATCACCCTTGAATGCTCTCATAGCGCTGGTGACAGCTGATAAACCTGTTGTTACAGAGTAGTAGAGATCTTTCTTTGCTTCAAGATCAAGCTTTGCGTCTTCCAGCATGATACCGCTTTCTTCATATGCAGTATCTGCGAATGCAATTAACTTGTTCAGGTCGCCAACAATGGGGGAAACGTTATCAATATATTCACGACAACGCAACACATTGTTTGCATAGAGATCTATTTGTCTTGGATTGCTTTTCTCCTGCTGCAGAATTTTTACTTTCTGCGCATTCAATTGTAATTCCTTTTCTTTCCCTGAAAGTTTATCCATCAACTCACTTTGTTTGCCTTTCAGTTTTGTTGCTTGTTTATACAACGTATTCCTGTCTTCATAACCCTGTTCGATCTTGGCTTTCAAAATGCTGAATGGATTCAATTCTATTGCAATACCAATTGTGTAGTTGGCAATGAACTCTGAAAAGTATTTTAATGCTCTCCAGAATTTTTTACTGGTAACGATCATCAGGATAAAACCGAGAACCGCACCACCAATAATTAAATTGATCAGACTCCATGTAATTGTGATAAGCCAGGGCAATACGAATGTTACAAATCCGTAACCAAGCCCTGCAAAGAGCGACAGTGCTACAATTGTAGCAGCGACATTTTTGGGTTCCGAGAACCAGCCAGGTTTTTTTGTTTGTTGAATTGAGGTTGTCATTTTGAAAAAATTTTTGTTCTAATGTTTAATGTTTTAAAATAGTTGACTTGAATTTTCACTTTTGACCTTTCACGTTTATCATTTCACGATTCACATTAACGATTCACGGAATGAATTGCTTTATTTTTTCCATATCATAAAGAATCCTGCTCTTCATGTTTTCGAGTTCTTTTTTATAACTGCCGCTATTGTTTTCGATCTTCTCCTCGTTTTCTTTTACTTCATTCTTAAGCATTGCAATTTTGTTGTGCAGGTCATTAATCTCTTTTGTTATCTCTTCTATACGTTTTGCTTTTTCTTCGATCTCTCTTTGTTTGCCTTCAACTTTTTCTTTTAGTGCCGCATCAACTGTTGAGCTGAAGTTGTTTGCATCAGTATCCAGAATCTTCAGGTACTGTGAAGCAGTAGACAGCAATTTTTGTTTATCCAGACCCTGCACATTCAATCCTGCGAAAGCGGCTGTGTATCTTGCTTTATCATCCGGTACGCTGTTCATTGCTTCGATCATTTTTGAAAACTCGAAGTAATCGGGACCAGGAAGATTAGCATCACTGAACAATTTGTCGAAATACTGTTTAAACTTTCCTAGTGGCAGCGAAGATGCAGATGAAGTGTAACTGCTTACTGCCTGTGTGGAGCTCTGTTTTATTTCCACTGGCTTTTCAGTAACAGCTTGTTCTTCGTCTGCTACTTCCACAAAAGCTGATAAAATTTTTTTTCCAATACTTGCCATGTTTGTCGGTTTTTAAGCCTGCTTGCCGGCAGGCACGTTTTGAAAAATGGTTTTGTCAGGAGGCGTGGCTGTAAGATGATTCTTTATCACAGCTCTTTCTCCCACGTTTATTGTTTCATGCCTCACAAAGAATGACTACAGTCAGGCACATCTCTGGCACTCATTTCTTTTTCAAAAAATGTTACATCCTGTTCACAACCTTTGCTGAAGGGAAACTTTTTATTGCAGGCGATCGAGCCACAAGTTTACATTGTGTGTGATCGCTTCCGTGTCGTGTGTTTTTTCCTGCACTTTTATATGCGGCTTATGTTCTTTCGAACCATGTGAAAAGTCATCTTTGTTATTATCTGTATCCTGGTGTATTACAAGCATAAGCATAGCCCCGCTTACAATCACCAATATAATTGGTTTCATGTGTTAATTCAATTAAAGAAATTACAAATGATTACTGGATATCCTTATTCAGGACATACATTTTACGCGGTTTGATCTTTACTGTTTGTGAGAAGATTACAGGCTGGAGATTTCCGGTGGGTTTTCCCTTAATCTGCAAAGGGTAAATAACTGTTCCAGAAACTTGTTGATCATTTTTACTTCGGAGACTTGCTCCTCTTTGGTTTGACCGCGTAAAGATATATTTGTTTTGAAGTTTCATGCAACTGCATTCGGGAACAGCGGGGCTTGCGTTTGGAAGAATGGATAAGTATGTATTATGAATGGTATTTTGAGTTGTGTTGAAAGGTGAATGAACAGTAGGAGTGGCTATATAGAATTTTAAACGTTGTTGCGAAATGATAGAGAAAATTCAGGACCGCTCAGGCAGAACGCAAAAATGGCAGCGTTCACCTTAATTTTCCTTGGAGAAGCATCATTAATACAGGATGCCAACCACCATATTTAAATTGGTGAGAAAATAAAATTTCTTTTTTTGAAACAAATTTTTATCTTGTCTTTTTAAGGGTTTAGGGTTGAAAAGCTCCGGTAGTCTTATCGGGGCTATTTTATTTTTTTGCGACTAGTTTTTGTATGATAATATTCCTGAGAATCTTTTTACATCAACTAATGTATCAATTGCAATATTATTTAAAAGGTAGTGAGTTAACTGGTGTGCAAAATAGGGGGCAAGTGAACATCCTTTTGTCCCCATGCCATTAAAAATGCCAATGGGAGCATAATTTGGATGTAATCCTACAAAAGGTCTGCGTTCAATTACTGCAGGTCTTAATGCTGAAAAATGATCGTTGATCGTGAAGGGAATTTTTAGGATGTTTTTAAGTGAAGCAACAGTATTTTTATAAAAATCTTCTGTTGGTACCGTTGTAACAAAATCATTTTCGTAACTGCTGCCTATCCACCACAGGTTATTGTACCAGGGAGTAAGTGTAGCTGTACCGTATTTGTAAATGCAATCCGAAGGTAAAAGTGGAATATCTGCAATTAATGCCTGTCCTTTATTAAAAACATAAGGAAGATTTTTCCAATAAGGATTTTGAAATGTATTTACTCCATTGCAAAAAAATATCTTCGCGGCGGTAATATTTTTGTATTCAACATAACCCTGCTGAATGATCAGCTGAGCAACATCAAATTTTTCTTCGAGTAAACTATTTATCTCAATTAACTTTTTTCTCCAGCCATTTAATAAAGGATGCAGGTAAATAAGATAAGTTGGATTTATTATATAAGCAGGATAAATAAAATTGAACCATTGATGATATCGCTCCCCGGTTTCTGCTAATTGCTGAATATATGTATTTGCCTCATTTGCTCTCTTGTTATATGCTTCGAACATTTGCTGTGACGGAGAAAACGCAATTGTATTCTTTTGTTCGATAACCAACTCATCAATATCCTTTCCAATTGCTGTATATTCGTCCCATGCAAACGGAAGTAGTTTTTCTATCATCCAGGTTGCCACAACACGTCTCCCGGTAACGGGATTGATAATGCCACTTGCAACTTTTGTAGAGGAGAATGGTTGAGATTCATCGATGACGATAATTTTTTTGCCTGCTTTTAATAAGTTCCAGCTTAAAAATGTTCCGCAAATGCCCTGGCCAATGATTATATAGTCAAACTCCATTTGTTATTTGTAATTGCTGAGGAAAGGTCACAACGTACAAGAGAGTGCCCGAAACAGTTCACGACAGGCTCGGGAGGCAGCGTCATTGAGTAGAGACGGTTACAAAATCATAGGATAACTTCTAAACGTCGCAGGCCTTCCATAATACGTTGATATGTTTCATCATCACTTAATTTTTGAGGAACGAATTTTTCCCCGATAACATGCTCATACAGTTCAATATATCGCTGTGAAATTGTCTGCACCCATTCATCGCCCATCTCCGGAACAACTTGCCCTTTCTTGCCCATAAAGTTGTTTGCAATAAGCCATTCGCGAACAAATTCCTTACTTAATTGTTTTTGGTGCTCTCCTTTTTGCTGTCTTTCTTCAAAACCATCTGCATAAAAATAACGCGATGAGTCAGGAGTGTGCACTTCATCCATTAAATAAATCTCATCGCCGATCTTTCCGAACTCATATTTTGTATCAACAAGGATCAGCCCTCTTTTAGCTGCAATCTCTTTGCCGCGTGCAAAAAGTTGAAAAGTGTAATTGGTGAGAATTTCCCATTCGTCTTTCGTAGCCAATCCTCTTGCAATAATCTCTTCAGCAGAAATATCTTCGTCATGTCCTTCTTCTGCCTTTGTTGATGGAGTAATAACAGGTGAAGGGAAAAAATCATTTTCTTTCATTTTTTCAGGAAGGGCTACTCCACATAATTGTCTTTTGCCTGAATTATAAGTACGCCACGCGTGACCTGTAAGATTGCCACGTACAACCATTTCAATTCTGAATGGTTTGCAACGTTTGCCAATTGCGGCGTTTGGTGCAGGCACGTCAATAAGCCAGTTTGGACAAATATCTTTTGTTGCAGTAAGCATGTATGCAGCTATCTGATTTAATACTTGTCCTTTATAAGGTATCAGTCTGGGAAGAATTACATCAAAAGCAGAAATGCGATCACTCGCAATCATTATGATCCATTTATTATCTATGGTATATACGTCTCTTACTTTGCCTTTATAAAAAGCGGTCTGTTTCGAAAATTGAAAACTGCTCATATATCAAATTTACCGGATAAAAATTTTATAGGATCCTGCGAAATGTAATTCATTTATTTTGCGTGTACACATTTGTGGACAATTACAAGTATCTTAGAAAAATAAATTTGTTATTTTGTTTCTTAAATCCAAAATCTAAACTCCTATATGAAGAAAATAACTCCACTTTTATTGTTTTTTACTGTTGCTGTTATAATTACTTCATCGGCGTATGCGCAGGGTTTGATTACTGTAACAGGTAATGTAAAAAACAATAAAACAAAAGAAGCACTCCCCGCCGTTTCAGTTACTATAAAAAACTCCGCAGTGGGTGCCTATACTGATGAGAAAGGCAATTTTAAATTTACAACAACAGAAAAGCCTCCCTTCACTTTAGTTATAAGTTCTGTAGGATTTGCAACAAAAGAGATTGAATATACAGGACAAACCATAGATGCTGAGCTAGAAGTAACATTTGCATTAGGCCAGGATATTGTTGTAGCTGCTTCACGGGTGCCGGAAAGGATATTGGAATCACCTGTCACGATCGAAAGAGTTAACTCCACTACAATTCGTAATGCGCCCGGGTCCAGTTATTATGATGCATTGGGCAATTTAAAGGGAGTGGATGTAACAACTTCCAGCTACACATTTAAAACAGTCAGCACGAGAGGATTTAACGGTAGCGGTAATCTTCGCTTCAATCAATTGGTGGATGGCATGGATAATACAGCGCCCGCATTAAATTTTTCTGTTGGGAATGTTATAGGGTTAACAGAACTTGATGTTGATAATATGGAATTGTTGTCAGGCGCATCATCTGCATTGTATGGATCGGGTGGCATGAATGGCACGTTACTTATTACAAGCAAAGATCCTTTTAAATACCAGGGAGTAAGTTTCCAGGTAAAGCAGGGGATCATGCATATAAATGATTCAAGACATTCGGCCTCTCCTTTTTATGACTGGAGTGTTCGCTGGGGTAAAAAGGTATCTGATAAGTTTGCTTTTAAGTTTGGGGCACAATATATAAAAGCTGAGGACTGGGAAGCAAATGATACAAGTGATCTTTTAAGAACAAATGTCATCAGTCGTATTAAGACCGGGCCTAATACCACGAGAGCAACGGATCCGAATTACGATGGCGTAAATGTATTTGGTGACGAAGCGAGTACAAGTATGCAAAGTTTTGCACAGGTGGCGCTCGCTTTTGCCACACAGCAATTTATTGAGTATTTTACACATACCTACGGCAGAGCGCCAACACCGGCTGAAATTGAAGCATGGCAACAAAGTGACCCTCAGGCAAGCCCTTTTTACTTTGGGTTGCAGCAGGGGATTTATGATACACAATATGTAAGCCGTACCGGCTATTATGAAAAAGATGTGGTTAATTATAGTGCATATAACCTGAAATTTTCCGCTGGTTTATATTACAATATCAATGCTAATACTGAACTTTCTTTAACGGGGAACTGGGGTATGGGAACCAGTGTTTATACAGGTGCAGACAGGTATTCTCTCAAAAATTTTACAATCGGGCAATACAAATTAGAGGCACGAAGTAAGAATTGGTTTTTAAGAGCATATACTACGCAGGAAAATTCAGGAGACTCCTATGCTTCAACGCTTACTGCCCTTGCCATCAATAATGAGTGGAAAGATAATTCAACCTGGTTTGCTCAGTATGTTGGTTATTACTCTGGTGCAAGGCTTGGGAACATCCCTAATGAGCAGGCTCATGCCATTGCCCGCAGTGCAGCAGATGCGGGTAGATTTTTGCCCGGCACTCAGCAATTTAAGGACGCGTTTAATAAGTCTGTAAAAACACCTATCAGTGAAGGTGGCTCACAGTTTAAGGATAAATCAAGCCTTTACCAATTTGAAGGACAGCTTAATTTATCACCGTACACAAAAGTTGTGGATGTATTGGTAGGCGCCAGTTACAGGTGGTATGATCTTAATTCGAACGGGACCATTTTTGCCGATACTTCTGGTAAGATAAAAATAGATGAATACGGAGCTTATGTACAATTGAAAAAAGTTTTATTAAACGATGTATTGACTTTAACTGCATCAGGGAGGTATGATAAAAATGAAAACTTTGACGGACGATTTACTCCCCGGGTTACAGCATCAGTTAAAGTAGCAAAAGATAATAATATCAGGTTATCTTACCAGCAAGCTTACAGGTTTCCTAACAACCAGGATCAATGGATAAATTTACAAACGCCGGGCAGTATACTGATTGGATGCTTACCGGGTTTTGCAACTTATTACAACTTTGCCAATAACCCCGTTTATACCAGCGGAAGTGTTTTAAAATACAGGTCAACTGGTAATCCTGCTGATTTAAAAGTTGCAGAATTTAAGAAAGCAAAACCCGAAACGGTTAAATCTTTTGAAATTGGTTATAGGGGTGTTATTGCCCATAAATTATTGATCGATGCATATTTTTATACAAGCAAATACCAGGACTTTATTGGTCGTGCAGCAGTAGCTCGTGGCGATACCAGTAATCCTACTGTTGGCCTGTTTTTACTGAAAAATCCACTCACGTCTGTAAATTTTTCATTTGTTGAAAACAGTCCGACCCCTGTAAAAGCAAATGGCTGGGGCATTGGAGCAGAGTATCATGCAAACAAAGGATACAGGATTATGGCCAACATATTCAGTGATGATTTACACGATGTTCCATCTGACTTGATAACATTTTTCAATGCCCCAAAATATCGTTTCAACTTAGGACTTGCGAATGCAAATATTTATAAAGGTTTCGGTTTTAACGTGATCTATAAATGGCAGGATAAAATTTTCTGGGAAGGTACTTTTGCCGCAGGTGAAATACCATCTTTTGGAGCAGTTGATATGCAGGTAAGTTATAAACTTGGCAAAACAAATAATCTTATCAAGCTTGGTGCTACCAATTTATTTAATAACTATTATCGAAACTCATTTGGTAATCCTTATGTAGGCGGTCTGTATTATATAAGTTTCGGTTACAACGTTTTCTAAGTCTGCCTGCCCATTTCAAAGCCCTTCTAGGTTTTTTCTTTTATAAGTATAACGTAAGATTATCGTTTTTACTGATGCTGATGACATAAAGACGAAGTGATTGCGACACCCGTCTCACCAGGCGGACAGGCAACAAATGATGCGATAAAAACCGTTGCCGGTATTATAATAATTTTTACCCTAAAACCATTTGCATTTTATAACGCGTAATCTTCTATTTTTGCCGCTCAGTCAAACAAAATATTTATGCGACAAATTGCTTTTCGTGAGGCTTTGCGTGAAGCCATGAGTGAAGAAATGAGAAGGGATGACAGGGTTTTTTTAATGGGTGAAGAAGTTGCGGAATACAACGGCGCTTATAAAGTGAGTCAGGGAATGCTGGCAGAATTTGGTCCGCGACGTGTGATCGATACACCCATTTCAGAGCTTGGTTTTGCGAATGTAGGTGTGGGTGCAGCACAAAATGGATTGTTCCCTATTGTAGAGTTTATGACATGGAATTTTGCGGTGCTTGCACTTGATGCAATTTTAAATACAGCATCAAAAATGCTGGCTATGAGCGGCGGCCAGGTTGGATGCCCTATTGTGTTTCGCGGGCCCAACGGAAGTGCAGGGCAATTAGGGGCTCAGCATTCTACCGCATTTGAAAATATTTATGCAAATATTCCGGGTGTGAAAGTTGTTTCACCTTCCAACGGTTACGACGCAAAAGGTTTATTAAAACAGTCCATTCGGTATGAAGAAGATCCTGTAATATTTATGGAAAGCGAAGTGATGTATGGCGATAAAAGTGAAGTGCCCGAAGAGGAATATTATATCCCTCTTGGTAAAGCCGATGTAAAAAAGCAGGGTAAGGATGTAACCATAGTTTCTTTTAACAAAATTATGAAAGTTGCACTTGGTGCAGCAACAGAACTCGAAAAGGAAGGAGTAAGTGCAGAAGTAATTGATCTTAGAACTATTCGCCCTCTGGACTGGCAAACTGTTCTTGAAAGTGTAAAGAAAACGAACCGTCTTGTAATTGTTGAGGAACAATGGCCGATGTGTTCTATATCTTCAGAACTTGCTTACCGTATTCAAAAGGAGGGCTTTGATTATCTCGATGCGCCTATCCGCAGAATTACAAGCGCCGATGCGCCCATGCATTATGCACCTAATCTTGTAGCTGCATACCTGCCCGATGTGCCACGCACAGTAAAACTGGTAAAAGAGGTCATGTATCTGAAGAAGTAGAGTCGCTGACCCTAAAGCGGGGATATTATCTAACTACCCAATGTAATTTTTTGTAACATTTGCATTGGGTTTTTTATTTTGAACCAAACTGTATTGCTACTATGATGCTTCTGTTCCGCCTCAGGCGGACTACTTTTATCTGCAACAAATGCTTCAACAAGCTGGCTAAAATTGTTATTGCTTCTTTAAGCATGCTTAGTAGCTTTTTATCTTTTGCACAAACAGATTCCGTGCATATAAGCAGCGATACAACTTCTTTGCAAAATGTTACGGTTACAGCATTCTCATCGCAGGAAAAATGGAAAGACATTCCCGCTTCTGTTGCTGTTATAAGTAAAAACAATCTGTTGCGGTATGATTATAACTCTCTTGTTTCTTCAATGAATACGGTTGCAGGTGTAAGAATGGAAGAGCGTTCACCGGGCAGTTACCGGTTCTCTATTCGCGGCAGTTTATTGCGGTCCCCTTTTGGTGTGCGTAATGTAAAAATTTATTGGGATGATATCCCGTTCACTGATGCTACAGGCAATACTTATTTACAACTGGTTGATGTAAATGATGTAAACAATGTTGAGATTATCAAAGGCCCTTCCGCAAGTTTTTATGGCGCCAATACAGGTGGTGCTTTAATTCTTCACAATGATAATAATATATACGCACAAAAAAACAATTTCAATATTGGCTTAAGCGGTGGCTCATTTGGCATGCTTAACGAGCAGGCAGCATGGAAATACAGCAGTAAAAAACTTGTAAGCAATTTACAACAAGGCCACTTGCAATGTGATGGTTATCGTCAGCAATCGGCTTTGCGCAGGGATGTTGTGCAATGGAACAGCAGGTTAAATATCAGTTCTAAAGAAGCCATATCATTTCTCGCATTTTATTCAAACCTTCACTATGAAACTCCGGGCGGGATCACGCAGCAGCAGATGGATTCTATGCCAACACTCGCAAGACAGCCAACGAGTTTTTTACCGGGAGCAGTTGAGCAAAATGCCGGTGTATACAATAAAACTTATTTTATCGGGGCGTCGCTTCATTCTTCTTTTAATAAACAGTTTGGTAATACCACATCTTTTGTCTTCAATCACACTGATTTTGAAAATCCATTCATAACCAACTACGAAAAAAGAAATGAATGGAACTATGGTGCAAGAACAAATTTTCAATACGACCTTCAAAAAAGAAATATTGAGTTGCATGCAAATGCAGGTGCAGAGTTTCAGTATAATGATTCTCGCATAGATGTTTTTGGCAATGATCATGGAATTCCTGATACGGTACAGTATAAGGACCTCGTTCATACCACTCAATATTTCTTTTTCGCGCAGGTGAATGTGCAATTTGCCGGCAGGTTTACCCTGCAGGCAGGTTTAAGCAGGAATTTTTTGCGTTACTGGTTAAATGAAACTACTGACAATGCCCACATATATCCGCAAATAAAAGATGCAGGCCCTACTGTAAGTCCCCGTTTTAGCGTTTTGTATAAATTGTCGGATGATATTTCTTTATATGCAATTGCTGCAAAAGGTTTTTCGCCACCAACACTTGCTGAAGTTCGACCATCAACAGGGAGCTTTTACACAGGGTTGCAACCGGAATCAGGATGGAATTATGAAGCCGGTATTAAAGGCATTGTATTAAACAGGCTTGAATGGAATACTTCATTTTATTACTTCGCTCTGAAAAATGCTATAGTTCGCAGAACCGACTCGGTTGGAGCAGATTATTATGTAAATGCCGGCGGTACTATTCAAAAAGGAATAGAAGTTTGGCTGAATGCACGTATCATCAGCGATCCGAAAAAATTCATCAGTACTTTTAATATCTGGAACAGCTTTACTTACCAGCCTTACAGGTTTGAAGAATATATTGTCGGTTCGTCAGTATACTCCGGTAATAAATTAACGGGAGTTCCGCGAACCATTAATGTGAGCGGTGTTGACATAAAAACAAAACATCGCTGGTATGCAAACATCACTTTCAATTACACTTCTTCAATACCGCTTAATGATGCCAATACTGTATATGCAAAGCCATATCATCTGCTGCAAATAAAGCTTGGTAAAGAATTTATCTTACATCAATACAGCATTAATGTTTTTGCCGGTGCAGATAATTTATTAAATGAAGTGTACAGTTTGGGTAATGATATTAATGCCCTGGGCTCGCGTTATTTTAATCCTGCACCGGAAAGAAATTATTATGGTGGAATCAGGATTAAGTTTTGAATTACGTTGTCGAATTTTTTAAGTTGAATTTTTGTGCATTAAACTGCAATTTCCACTGCTGGTTGCAAATCCAAATTTGCCATTTTTAAATCATGTTAATGAATTCACCATTGACGATTCACAACTCACGGGTTTGTTTTATTCTCCAGCAATAAAAAAGCCGGCTTCCGTTTTGCGCCTTCTAAAGATTGTATTCGCAAACTTTTGATGGGTGGTACTAAATTGCCCAGCACAATATCATCATCACCATCGCCATCAACATCGCCTGCATCCATAGTAAGCCATTTGCCCTCATTGAATTCTTTAATAGTGTATGGAGCAAATTGAAACATCTCCGGGCGAGAAAAATTATTTCCTTTATTCTCTAAATAAACAAATGCTTCCTGTGGTTGATTTTTGAAATCAGGAAAATAAGAGATGGCAGCAATATCAAGATCTCCGTCCCTGTCAAAATCTCTTGCCATAGCTTTATAACAACCATGAATCGCGAAAAAATATTTTTTTGTGAAATTGTTTTTGCCATCATTAAGGAAAATATAAACTCCATGGAAATTTTTTAACGTATGAGCTGAAAAATCTGCATTGTCGCCACAGGTGT
>DATBFI010000562.1:0-4152 GCA_036558585.1 Chitinophagaceae bacterium | reverse complement strand
CTATCACTGCTTTTAACTCTCTCACATTACCGGGAAAAGAATATTTCATTAGTTTTTCTTTCGCCCTGGCGCTCATGGGAACCGAAGGGAGTTTATTCTCTTTTATAAATTCGTCCAGAAAAAATTTACTAAGCAACAGGATATCATCACTTCTTTCACGCAGTGGTGGTAATAATATTGGCAAACCAATTAATCGATAATAAAGATCCTCCCTGAAATTTCCTTTTTGTACTTCTTCTGAAAGGTTTCTATGTGTGGCAACTATTAACCGTACATCAAATTTTACCGATTCATTTCCTCCGACTCTTACCAGTTCTCTTTCCTGCAATACACGCAATAGTTTGCTTTGAAGATTTAAATCCATTTCTCCAATTTCATCAAGAAATAAAGTTCCCTTATGTGCCTCTTCAAATTTTCCAATTTTGCGTGCAACTGCGCCTGTAAATGCCCCTTTCTCATGACCAAACAATTCGCTCTCTATTAGTTCTTTTGGGATGGCAGATACATTTACTGCCATAAATGGCCTTTTATTTCTCTGAGAATTATAATGTATTGCTTTAGCTACCAACTCTTTGCCTGTTCCCGTTTCACCGGATACAGAAACATTAATATTTGTTTGGCAAGCCTTTTCAATTAGTGTGAATATTTTTTTTATTGCTGAGCTGTTGCCTTTTATGATATTGCCAAATTCATATTTCTTTCCGAGCTCTTCCCTAAGATGCTCTACCTCTTTTTTTAGTGACTGGTTTTCCCTTATTTTAATGATGGCATTCCACAACAGATCCTTTGTATTATCATTTTTAACGAGGTAATCAGCAACGCCTGATTTTAGTAGTTCGACTGCTGTAGAAACATCTTCCTGTGCACTGATAACTATTATCGGCAATTCAGCATTTATTTGGTGTATTTTTTGAAATAGTTCAGATCCATTCATATCGGGCAATGAATAATCAATAGTGATCAGATCTGGCTTTTTCTGAAGATTACTTAAACATTCTTTTCCATTATTGAATCGAAAAAGTTGATAATCAGGATTTAGGGAAAGGTGATATTCCAGAATTTCTCCATACCATGGATCATCTTCCACTATAAAAATTTTATAGCTTTTCATCTATCTCTTGCATTTCTTCCAAAATTGAAAAAGATTTTATCAACAAGTGATTAATATGGCATTAAAATGATTATTAGGTAATTAAATGTATTATTTAAAGTAAATTTATATCTCGAAGTATAATTCATATCCCTTAAAAGCGTTAACATTCCCCGCATAAAAAAGTCCCACACTTTAAAAGTGCAGGACACAGAGAAGGGTTAAGGGATAAAAAAGGGTTGGGCTTGTTGGTTTTATTTTTACATTAAGTTATGAACAGCAAAATTGAAACGCTTGTGATTCGCTGCCAGCATGGATTCATAAATATCATTTAATTGATTTCGGCGAACATTCCATGTAAAAGAATATTCGAACCGTTCTCTGGCAAGTTGTTGTTCATAACGATAATACTCCTTGTCAATATATAATCGCTTTAGTCTCCTCGCAAATCTTGCAACACCTGCTTTATATGTTCTATAGTTTATGCTTAAACCGGATGCCGGATGAACAAGTTCGCCATGGCCACAATCTTTCCAACATAAGACAGGGAGACCATAGCTCATTGCTTCGGCTACAACTGTGCAGTCACTTTCATGCGACGGGAGTAAGAATACGGAGGAAGTTCGATATAATTCTTTTAATTCAATTTCTGAAATGTATTCAATCAATTCTGTACAATGCCGGATATCTTCTTTTTTTATTAAACGCTGAATAAATCTTTTTAGAGGCCCATTGCCGGCGAGAACAAGTTTTGTTTTTGCTTTTTCATCTTCATTTAATTGATGATAAAATGATGCGAAGGCACGTATCGTAACATCAAAGCCTTTTAACTGGTTAAATTTTCCAACTGATATCACCCTGAATTCACTATGTTCCTTACTTTTTGAAAAGGGCATTGCCGCTGCGGCGGATGGCATAATTGAGAATTGCCCCTCACGCAAATGAAGTTTTTTTGCAACTTGCATATTTGTACAAAGTATATGACTTGCCTTGCGTTTACAAACTAATAAGAAGGGATCAAAGTTCCAGCAGATTGACTTTAGCATCCAAAGGAGCCTGTCTTTAATAACCGGGCCCCATCCAAAATCTTTTAATAAAAACTTTCTCGGAATTTTTGAATTATGGCCAACTGGTCCCCAAATAAGAGGTTTGCCAAACAGCCACAGGAAACTGGGCGTCCAATCATTATTTAAACTAAGATCATGAACTATGTCAACAGTAAGTTTTTTTGTAATCAACCATACCGCAACTGTTACTTGCCACAGGTAATAATAAACCGTTGAGAGAACAACACCCTTTTTCCAAAAAATCATCCAGTTAGGCCAGTCAAAATAAAGGAATTGAATATTTCCTTTTAAAGGTTGTAATTCTGAATGTTCATTCCAATATCTTTCAATGTGCTTTTTATTGTCTTTACCGGTTACTGCAATTACTTTGTTTAAACACGCAATCTGCATGATAAAATTCCAACCGATATGATCTTCTGTTTTATTGTATGGATTTAGATTATGAGCAGTTACCAGTATAGTTTTCATGATATTGGTTTGTTCTTTTTTTCGAAGTTTATATCGCAGAGAAAATAAAACCGCTTTCACAGCATCCTATTTATCCATTGAAAAAATTCATTTTGATTCCAGGTTTTTAGAAGCCAGCGATATGCCAAGAGTATAAATTGATGGGAATCAAATAACTTCAAAAAATAAAGAAATGAGTTTTATCCGCGAGGTAGATGCAAGTTCTATAAAATGGAAATTAATGAGATTTCGGGCTCATATAAAACGAGCGAGTAAAACAGGCGAATTGTTGTTATCATGAAAGGGTGCAAAAATGAAAACATATACGGCAGCTGTTGCCAAAAGAGGTCATGTTTGGGTTTATAAGATAATCCGATGCACCTACCGATGCATTTAGATTTATATAGCAGACAAGATGCCCATACTATTGGATATCGGATCGTATTGTCTGCGGTTATTTTAAATGTTAAATTTTCTTCAGCATTCAACCTATGGAAGATTAATCTCGTATGATCAGGCATGGAAGTAGCTATTGTTCAGACTGTCTTAGTGAGTAACTAATTTTTCTCAAGTTTTCTCAAATTCAACCTATATAAATATCAAACGAGGTAAGATATCCTTATGAAATTCCTAATCATCAATGTCGTCACCAGTAAAATAAATTTTTGAAGAATGTTCGAGGGTCTCTATTATGTTGACTCGAAAAAGTTTATGCCAGCTTGCTAAAATAAATCTTTTTATTTCTTTTGTTAATACGCTGTTGACTAAATAACTATTGAGTTTGTTTTTAGACTATTTTTGATGCCATAATCAATTTTCAAATATGGCCGCTAAGAAAAAAAACACCAACGGTACTATTGAAGTACCCAGACCCGCTTTGATTCACCCCGTTGAGACAATTAATAATTCAACATCTTCCAGGAAGTCAAAGAATCAGAAAATTAAGACGGGCATATTACTGTCACAAGATGAACTTGATAGTGCTGAACTATTGAAAATTTTAGCTGAGGTAAAAAATGGAAACTTTAGCGCACGGATGCCTATTGATAAAATTGGCATTAGTGGAAAGATTTGCGATACACTAAATGAAATCATCTCCCTAAATGAAATATTGGTTCAGGAACTAAACCTCGCCCGAAATACAATTGGAAAGCAGGGAAAGATGAACCATAGAGTTGAATTACCGCGGTTTGCCAAGGGATCATGGAGTTCGGGGGTGGACTCAATAAACACTTTAATATCTGACCTTGTGCATCCGACTATTGAAATAGCCCATGTAATTAGTTCTGTTGCCAAGGGTAATCTTTCTCAGGAGATGCCACTTCAAATTGGTGATCACGTTTTGCAGGGTGAATTTGCACGAATCGCTGCCGAAGTAAATGATATGGTAAAGCAATTGAATTTATTTTCAATGGAAGTAACTCGTGTGGCACGTGAGGTTGGCTCTGAAGGTAAATTAGGTGGACAGGCAAAAGTAAAGGGTGTGGCAGGTGTATGGAAAGATCTTACAGACTCAGTAAACCAAATGGCAGGAAATCTTACCGCCCA
>DATBFI010000561.1:0-6361 GCA_036558585.1 Chitinophagaceae bacterium | reverse complement strand
TACGGTGAATTGTACGGCTTGCGCGGCAGCTTTTGTTCGCAGATAGTACATCCCGGTTTTTAAGCCTTTTTTCCATGCATAAAAATGCATTGACGTAAGTTTTGACGCAGTTGGATTGTCGACAAACAAATTCAAAGATTGCGACTGGCAAATAAACGCCCCTCTGTCTGAAGCCATATCAATAATGTTACGTTGCTTTATTTCCCATACTGTTTTGTATAATTCTCTTATATCTGACGGTATTTCTTCAATATGCTGAATAGAACCATTGGCTGCAATGATCTTATTCTTCATATCATTGTTCCATAGACCTAATTCAACTAAATCTTTTAAAAGATGTTTGTTAACCACAATAAATTCACCACTTAAAACACGTCTCGAATAAATGTTGGAGGTATAAGGTTCAAAGCATTCATTGTTACCAAATATCTGTGATGTTGATGCAGTAGGCATTGGTGCAAGCAATAAAGAATTTCTAACACCATGTTTAATCACGTCTTTACGTAGTGCTTCCCAATCCCATCTTTCAGTTGGCGTTACATTCCACATATCAAACTGGAATATTCCCTTCGATACAGGAGAGCCTTCAAATGTTGAATAAGCGCCTTGTTCTTTTGCCAAATCTTTACTCGCGGTCATTGCAGCAAAATAGATAGTTTCAAAAATGTTCTTGTTCAGCATCTTTGCCAAATCACTTTCAAAAGGCAGACGTAGCATAATAAAAACATCTGCCAAACCTTGTACGCCAATACCAATAGGACGATGTCGCAAGTTAGAATTCCTTGCTTCCTCAACAGGATAATAATTGTTATCAATGATCTTGTTTAAACTTTTTGTTACCTGGTAAGTTACTTCATATAATTTATCATGATCGAAAGTATTGTTAATAACAAATTTTGGTAAAGCAATTGAAGCAAGATTACAAACCGCAACTTCATCAGGGGAAGTATATTGAATAATTTCAGTACATAAATTACTGCTCTTGATTGTTCCTAGGTTTTGTTGGTTACTTTTGCTGTTGGCTGCATCTTTATATAACAAATAAGGTGTTCCCGTTTCAATTTGTGCACCTAATATTTTAAACCAAAGGTCCTGTGCTTTTACTGTTTTTCTTTGGCGGTTTTCTTTTTCATATCGTACATACAATTCTTCAAATTGTGCGCCCCAGCATTCACTTAAACCCGGGGCCTCATCTGGACAAAACAAGCTCCAGTCACCGTTGGCTTCAACACGTTTCATAAACAAATCAGAAAGCCATAAAGCATAAAACAAATCCCTTGCTCTTAATTCTTCTTTACCATGATTTTTTCTTAAGTCTAAAAACTCGAAAATATCTGCATGCCAGGGTTCGAGATAAATGGCAAAAGCGCCTTTGCGTTTGCCACCACCTTGATCAACATAACGTGCTGTATCATTAAACACACGCAACATTGGAATGATGCCATTGCTTGTTCCGTTTGTACCGCTGATATAACTTCCTGTGGCACGAATATTATGTATGGCTAAGCCGATACCACCGGCACTTTGAGAAATCTTTGCTGTTTGTTTTAATGTGTCATAAATACCTTCAATGCTGTCATCTTTCATTGTTAATAAAAAACATGAACTCATTTGCGGTTTAGGCGTACCTGCATTAAATAAAGTTGGTGTTGCATGTGTGTACCATTTCTCACTCATAAGATGATAGGTATTAATAGCGCCTTCAATATCATCTTTATGAATACCAACTGCCACGCGCATATACATGTGCTGCGGTCGCTCTGCTATTTCGCCATTGATGCGTAACAGATAAGATTTCTCCAATGTTTTAAAGCCGAAATAATCAAAGCCATAATCGCGATCATAAATGATGGTGCTGTCTAAAATATCAGCATATTCATTTATAATTTTTACTACGTCACCCGCTATCAACGGCATGTGGCGGCTTGTCGTTTCATCTTTATAATAATATAATTTCTGAACAGTTTCCGAAAAACTTTTTGTTGTGTTCTTATGTAAATTACTTACGGCGATACGAGATGCAAGAATAGCATAATCAGGATGTAAAGTGGTCATAGATGCTGCAACTTCTGCTGCGAGATTATCCAACTCTGTTGTATGCACACCTTCATATATACCTTCAATGGTTTTCTTCGCTACATCAATTACATTGACCATTGGACTTAAACCATAGCTTAACTTTTGAATACGTGCAGTTACCTTATCAAATTTTACGGCTTCTGTTTTGCCGCTTCTTTTTATTACGTAGCTCATTTGTAAAGATTTATTGGATTAGGAATATTTAAAACTGGATAACTTTTAGCCAGTGGCTAACAACTGATCTAAAAGTCCTCATCTGTACAAAACACTTGCGCTTCTTTATTACTCATCACTCCGGCTTTTTGATAATCGCCTACACGTTTTTCAAAGAAGTTTGTTTTGCCTTGCAGTGAGATCATTTCCATAAAATCAAAAGGATTAACGGCATTATACACTTTCTTATAACCCAGATCGCTTATCCACTTGTCTGCAACAAACTCTATGTATTGCTGCATCAGCTTTGCATTCATGCCAATTAAATCAACAGGCAAGGCTTCGGTTATAAATTCTTTTTCAATAGTAACCGCATGAGTAATAATCGCATGTACTTCAGCTTCCAATAATTTGTTTCGAAGCATGCTATACAACAAGCAGGCAACCTCGCAATGCAAACCTTCGTCACGGCTTATCAATTCATTACTAAAGGTTAATCCGGGCATCAGGCCTCTTTTCTTTAACCAAAAAATTGAACAGAAACTACCGCTAAAAAAGATACCTTCTACTGCTGCAAAGGCAACAAGCCTTTGTGCAAAATTTCCATTGCTGATCCATCGCAAGGCCCATTCTGCTTTTTTCTTTACAGCAGGTACAGTATCAATGGCATGAAACAATTTATATTTTTCTGCGCCATCTTTTATGTAAGTATCAATAAGCAAAGCATATGTTTCACTGTGAATGTTTTCCATCATGATCTGAAAACCATAAAAGCATCTGGCTTCGGGCAGTTGCACTTCACTCATAAAATTCACAGCAAGATTTTCATTCACTATTCCATCACTGGCTGCGAAAAAAGCAAGCACATGAGAGATAAAATGGCGTTCACCATCATTGAGAGAAGCCCAGTCTTTCAGGTCTCCACTTAAATCAATTTCTTCCGCCGTCCAGAAACTCGCTTCATGCCGTTTGTAGTGTTCCCACACTTTGGGATAGTTGATAGGCAGGATAACAAACCTGTCTTTGTTTTCTTTTAGAAGAATTTCCTCATTGTATTGCATAGCAAAATTTTTTTTATTCTGCTTGCGGACAAAAATGTATAGTGCTGAAAGTAAAGCCAATGATAGGCTGGCGAAGACCGTCAGTACCTGCTTTTCCTCCGAAAGCTTTGTTACTAAATAATTGACACCGGCAGGTCTTCTGACTTACTCCATTGTTTAAAGCCTTCCCGTCAATAAAACAGTGGCGTGGTATAAACAACTTAAGGAGCTTACAGCTACGGGGATAGTCCGGGATTTGCACCCGGTTCCCTTTTAATCTGTCTTGCTAAGGACAAAACCGTCTCATGGTCAAAATAAAAACAGAAAATTAAAACAGCGTAAAGTTGTTATTCACTTAATGTTGAAAACTGATGAAACATCGATGGAAGTGATGTAAAAATATGATTGTTGTTTTTTCAAAAACCAAAAATGCTACTCAATAAGGCTCTTATGCCAATGATTATTAGTCATGATAAATTCATTTAAGAAGTTTGATGTATAGTCTAAGATTTTTTCATAGTCCCAAATAATAATCATATCCTCTTTCATACCAATAATCAGGCGGACGCTCATTATCAAAATAAATACTTCCAATACGTTTAAGACTTTTTACCCCATATTTTACCGGTATTATTAATCGTAAAGGGTAGCCGTCTCCATAGGTAACGTTTCTCCATTCATTTCATAGCAAATAATTGTTTGTGGGTGCATGGCACTTGGCATATCAACGCCTACATAATAATCAGTATCAGGTGTGACAAAGCCAACATATCTCATTGCCGCTTCTTTGTGTAAATTATATGTGCTGACGAAATCACTAAACTTAACTCCACCCCTATAAGTGACCATACTCCAGCCTTCAATGCATTTAAAATCAAAAACAATTTCTGTTTTTTCGAAAATAAAATTCCGGCAAAAGAGCAAAGTAATAACAGCCATTCTTTATGGCATGTTTATATGGATCGTAATGAATTTAATTGTTGTTCCTTTAAGTAACACGCATCCACGGGAATTTACCGCATTGAAAATTATTAAGTCGTTACTTATTCTGATAGTGATGATTGGTTTGCCACTCTCCTTTTTTGGCAATGAATACATCGTGCGTAGCAATAGAACTCATTATCACAAATAGTTTATTAAATTTTAATCAGCGGTGAAGCAACGTATGTTGTGTATGATAACTTTGTAACAATACTGCGAAAATGTACGATACCGCTATTTTCCATGGATTTTGTAAACGATCTTTTTATCAATAAAAATTGTAAATGTTCGAACTAATGAAAATGGAAATAAAAAAAGAATTACATTATGAAAATTGAACAAACACCAATTACAGGAAATGAAAACAAAGAGCATTTGTCTGAACCGCAGCATATATTATCGGAATTCTATCATGCTTTTAACTGTAAAGACCTGGAAAAGATATCTGCTATTTGGGCACATAGCGATGAAGTGATAGCACAAAATCCTGCGGGCGGTATAAAACAAGGTTGGAAAGAAATTGAAAATGTTTATAAGCTTATTTTCCAATCAGGCACAAATGTAAAAGCCGAGTTTTATGATTACAGTATTCATGAAGCAGGAGAAATGTTTTATACTGTTGGCAAGGAAAAAGTGAGAATGGAAAAAGATGGTGAAACAATAACTTTAACAGTCAGGATCAGCAGAATTTTTAAGATGATAGATTTTCAGTGGAAACAAGTGCATTTACATGGCTCAATTGATGATGCAAAACTGTTAGAGCAATATCAAAAAGCAACAAAATCAAATTAAAAACCAATTTATTTGTTCAACTATTACTACCGAGTGTGTTGTCAAAGTGAATTGAGCAAAAACAATCAAAATAACTCACCAGACTCAAGATGTCAGTTGAAGATAAGTTTTATCTTCACTGAATTTTAACTTACCGGATAACTTACCAGAGTTTTAATTTGCTTTGTGATTTTTTGATATCGGATGTGCATAAAAAAACCTTCAAATTGATTTCGAAGGTTTTAACAAGATTTGATTTTCGTCAAAGTCGGGTGGACTGGATTCGAACCAGCGACCCCCTGCACCCCATGCAGATGCGCTACCGGGCTGCGCCACCACCCGAACCTACCCGGAAATCCCTCTTAATTAAGGGGCTGCAAATGTAAAATAAAATCAGGGAATTAAAATAATAGCAGATCCGAAATGTGTATCTATCAGTTAGAGGATAGTGGCTTTGTGCAGTTACGTGAAAACATTTATCCCTGAAAGCATTTTAGGAATAAAGAACTTCGAATGCAACAGAGTGATTAGAAATATTTTCAGGATAACGATGCAAAGAGACACTGCAGCGGCATATCAGGCTAATTCAGATTTATAGAAATCAATATTCAGAGCTTTAAACGGCTCGCCTCTCTTGCATAAGTTATATCATTCCAATTCTAATTGAGTTAGCATAGTTTTTTTAAAAAACAAGAAACCGCGTAAACACTCAGTTTCACACGGTTTCCTTATTTAGTTTAATCGTAAGTGGTGATCCCGCTGGGACTCGAACCCAGGGCCCCAACATTAAAAGTGTTGTGCTCTACCAGCTGAGCTACGAGATCTCACCCCCTTATTTTGGGAGTGCAAAAATAGGCGAAAACCGTATTGTGCCAAACTTTTACAATATTATTTTCCACAACCCGCATATATCTTGTCAATAATACACCATTTTACTTTTTTACTTTTGCCCAAATAATCAGCATGTCTTTTTTTAGCAACAAAGTAGTTGTAATTACAGGTGGTTCGGACGGAATAGGCAAAGCTTTGGTAGATCTTTTTTTGCTTAATGGTGCAAAGGTCGCAACATGCGGCAGAAACAATGATAAGCTATACCAACTGCAAACATCTTATCCTGACAAATCTCTTGTTACCTACATGGCAGATGTAAGTAATGAAACAGATTGCCGGAATTTTATTAATGAAACAATAAAAGTCTTTGGCACAATTGATATACTTATTAATAATGCCGGTATTTCCATGCGTGCACTATTTACCGAAACACAACTTGAAACACTTAAAAAAGTAATGGACATTAATTTTTGGGGCAGCGTTTATTGCACAAAATATGCATTGCC
>DATBFI010000560.1:0-11118 GCA_036558585.1 Chitinophagaceae bacterium | reverse complement strand
TTGCGTGAAGATAAAAATCCAAAGGATGTAACAAGAGAAAAAGAGAAGCATACAGAAGACGTTGTGGAGAATAAAAATCAAAAAACAAAAACCTCACAGAGCCCGGTGGACAAGAGCCAAATAAATGCCTCGCCTGGACGAGGCAGTCGGGCCGGGGATCTTGAAAAATCAAAATCCGGAAAAGAAGAAATTACGGCCAACGATAAACTACAAACAGACAAACTTTTCAAACCTTCCACCAATAAAGAACGAAAAACTTTACTCAATCCAAAAGACAAATCACAAGTTCGTAATATTGACGGTCATGGTATTAAATTCAACAACCTGACTAAAATTTATTATCCTGCAGTAAAAAGAGGTAAAGCCGTTACCAAGCGTGATGTGATAAATTATTATTACCAGGTGTCGCCTTATATGCTTCTTTATATGAAGGATCGTCCACAAACGCTTATCCGTTATCCACACGGAATTGAGGGAGAAAGTTTTTACCAGAAAGATGTAACGGGTAAAGTGCCTGATTGGATAAAAAAATTTCCATATTCCAGTGAAGCAGGAGGCAACAGGAATTTTCTCGTGTGCACGAATGAAGCGAGCCTGCTCTACATTGCATCTATTGGAGGACTCGAGATGCATCCCTGGAGCAGTCGGATACAAAAGCCGGATAATCCAGATTGGTGCATCATTGATCTTGACCCTGATAAAAATCCTTTTGACCAGGTGATAAAAGCGGCGCAAATAACAAAAGAAGTACTCGATGCAATTGGTGTGCCTTCTTATTGCAAGACCTCAGGCTCAACGGGACTGCATATTTATATACCACTTGGCGCCAAATATAATTATGAGATTTCTAAAGAGTTTGGGCGAGTGGTTGTAAAATTGGTAAATGCAGAGCTGCCAAACTTTACGAGCATTGAGCGTTACACAGAGAAAAGAAAGGGTAAACTTTATCTCGATTTTTTACAAAACCGCCCGCAGGCAACACTTGCGGCGCCCTATTCGCTTCGGCCCAAGCCAGGCGCTCCCGTATCAATGCCATTGCATTGGGAAGAAGTAAAAAAAGGTTTAAAGATAGAGGACTTCACCATCTTCAATGCGGTAAGCCGGGTAAATAAACAGGGTGATATTTTCACCAGCGTACTCTCAAAGGGAATAAACCTGAAACAAACATTGAAAAAATTAGAAACAGTGTTTGGCAAACAGGAGATGCACGAATCATTAAGGAAATTGTAGAAGGAAAGAAGATTGAAAAAGTTTTTTATGTAATCAACCTTTTGTGCTTATAGCCTCTTCGTTCCCGCCTCAGGCGGACTCTGTACTTTCTGTTATCAGCGAAATTCCTCAAACATGCCGCCCTAACGGAGCTTGATCTAACTGCAAATATATTCTACCAACCTTTCGCCTCTATGAGGCTTCATTAAAAATATAGACAGATGTAAACGCTACGTTAGGAGCGAGATATTAGTGGCAGCCATAATTAAATACCACAATAAAATAGAAAGCTCTGCAAGAGTGAGTTAAAACGATACCCTCCTTTTCTCACCTTTGTTATTTATTATTTCTACAGCAGAAATTTTGTTGTTTATTGGAATGAATAATGAAGATTGAGACAAGAACGAAGTGCCATGATAAATTTCTTCCTTTCTTTTAGTTCCGTTTTTTAAATAAACAACCGCATAAACATCTGTCGGTAATAATTGAACCAGAGGTCCATTGTTTCTTTTTCTGTAAACTTTCAAGACATCTTTATTTTGAGAAGCGGCGAGCAGGTAATTATTTTTATTGCCGATTAATTTTACCACCGCTTTTGCGTTTCCGGGAATGAATAACCCGCTTTGCAAAATTGTTTCACAGGCGAAATTACCTCTTCCATTTCCCAACATGATCAAACCATTCATCGCATCATATCTTCCCACGGAAACTTCTGTTCCATAGTCATTTCCAACAGCCGCAATATCAAGATTTCCGTCACCATTAAAATCATCAATCACCATTCCATAAACTGGCGCAAGCTGCGCATCTACCGGTAATGCATGCATTTTAAATTTTCCGTTTCCTAAATTCTCCATGTAAACACTCTGCATGTAATTTGCCTCGAGCTTATATGCAGTTTTAAAATCTTTTTCATCCAGCAACTGGCCTATACCCGCTTTTCCGAATTCTTTGTAAGTGAGGAATTTCTTTTTTAGGGCAGGTAACGGGTCCACAATATCATCTCTTGTTTGGGCAGGAAATTCTTCTTTGTTGCCTTTCTCATCAGGAAGATACAAAGAGGGTATAGCCACATAACTATTATTATGGGCAAAATCGCCTGCATAAATCCTTACAGGATGTTGTTCGCTTGCACGGTAATAAGAATTGCTACCAAGGTTTCCCGCAACATAATCTATGTCGCCGTCATTATCAAAATCGCCTGCAGCAATGCTGTTCCACCAACCTTTAAAACTGTCCAAACCTGTTGAGCCTGTTACATCCTGCAAGCGCCCGTTAACATTTTTAAAAAATGTAACAGGCATCCATTCACCGGCAAGGATGAGGTCCTTCCATCCGTCATTATCAAAATCCGTCCATATTGCATCACATGTTAATCCAACATTTTGTAACCCGGGGGCAACACTTGCAGTAACATCAGTAAATTTTATTTCACCCTTTTTTGAATCATTACGATAAATAAAGCTGCTGACAGCCTCGGGATAACGACCGGGTATTACACGACCTCCGATAAACAGATCCAGGTCGCCATCATTATCAAAGTCAACTGCTTTAATACAACTCTTGCTGGTATAATTAACTGGTAATGCAGATTCTCGAAAAGTAAAGTTTCCCGTACCATCATTTTCAAAAAATCTGTCCTGGTAATTTTTGGTATCAGGTGGAAATTCATCGCTTCCACTAGTTAAGTATAAGTCGGGATCGCCATCATTATCTGCATCAAACAATAATACTCCTTCGTTCTCCGGTCTTCTTGCATCATGAGCCTCAACAAAAGGCAGGTTCTTTTCAATAAATTTTCCGTTTGGCTGTTGTAATAAAAATTTTACAGGAAAATCACCGGTGCCGCCAATACATAAATCATCATACCCGTTGCCATCAATATCGCCGGCCGCAATACCGGGTCCATATTCTGATAATTTGTGCGGCAGTAACCTTTGTATATTAAAATCAATGAAATCCATTTCACTGTGGCGATAGCGCACATTCATATTTAATGTAACATCTGTGAACAAACTATTTGTATCAACCGTGTTTTGATGTGACTGAGTTGGATCCGCAGCATTTTTTTCACTCACTTCAAGAACCTGGTTCGCTTTTATATTGGCAAGTTTTTGAACCTTATTACCGGGCCATTGTATAATGACCGAATCCGCTACCGGTATATTTTTCAATCCGAACTGCACGCTATTTTCAACACATGAAAGATAACCTCTGGATGGTGCGTTTTCACACATCTGTTTCCTGCCTTTATCATAATAAATCGTAGCGATCGCACCTAACCCGTTTAAATTTTTTTCTTCACCCTTAAACTTTACTTTTAAAAAACCGGCATTCACTTTTTCCTTTGAATTAACCGTGTTTTTATAGACAAAGGCTTCATCATTAATATTGTTTACAACATAATCGAGATCACCATCATTATCGAGATCGACATACACTGCACCATTTGAAAAAGAAGGTTCATTTAGCCCCCACTGCTTTGTCATATTTTCAAAATGAAGGCTATCCCTGTTCTGAAAAGCATAATTGCTGATCTTAATTTGCGGCATCTGTTCAATCAGTTGCTCTTTGCTTGCAATATTTAATGCTTTATTTCTGAATGCAACAAAATCATGATCGGTTACATCTCTCGGGTAACCATTGGTAATGAAGATATCTTTGTACCCATCATTATCAAAATCTGCCACAGATGGATTCCAACTCCAGTCTGTTTCAGCAACGCCTGCATAATAACCAACATCAGCAAATATCGGATCACCAACAGAATCATTGCCTGACACACGAGGTCCCATATTCAGTTGCAGGGTATTTCGAACATATTGTATGATGAGACCCTCAGACATCATTCTTTGATAGAGATAATAATTGTTGCCATCCATATTTTTTTTCTTTCTGAAATTATCTTCAGCATCCATATCTACAGCAACAACATCAGGCAGGCCGTCATTATTTATATCGGCAACATCGTTGCCCATCGCATTCCGGGAAGTATGCTTAAAGTAGTCTTTGGTCTTGTTGGTAAATGTGCCGTCGTGGTTATTGATGTACAACAGGTCATTACCAAAAAAATCATTGGTTGCATAAATATCTTTCCACCCGTCATTATTGATGTCAACAATATTTAACCCCAAACCATATCCGTGATCAGTAATGCCGGCTTCTTTTGAAACATCAGTAAATACGGGATGTTTCAATGAATCACTCCAATCATTACGATAAAGCTTATCTATATCTGTTTTAGTAGTATCACGAGAATTTTTTCCCGTGAATTGTACAACGTCCCTTTGTGCGAGTTTTGTTTGCAGTAAATACATGTCAAGATCGCCGTCATTATCATAATCAAAAAAAGCGGCCTGCACAGAATAGCCTGTATCGGCAAGATTATATTCTACGGACATCTCTTTAAACAGAGGAACGCCCTCTTTATTTATTCCCTGGTTAATGTATAAAAGATTTTTTCTTTGTTCAGGATTTTTCTTAATGGTTGCGCACACATAAATATCAGGCAACCCGTCACTGTTTACATCAGCTACAGTAGCGCCATTGCACCATCTGCCTTCCCCCGTAACATGCGCTTCATTTGTTACATCATTAAATTTAAAATCACCTTTATTCAGGTATAATTTATTACTTACTTCACTGCCGGTAAAATACAGATCCTGTAATCCATCGTTATTAAAATCACCCACAGCTACCCCTCCCCCATTGTATAAAAACTCAAGATCAATAGGGTTAACAGAATCATTTTCGATTACCTGGTTATTAAATTTGATACCGGTATGGGATGATGATTGCCTTACAAAAAGAGTAGAGGGTTCGTTACATGCAAATACAATAACAGTACAAAAAAGTATGAGAAGTTTTTTCATATTCAGGGGCGTAATTTATAATACAATTTTTAATAGCGATGTGATTTTATATAAAATTTATCTTCACGCTTTCAGGTTCGCCACTGAGCCACAAAAACACAGAGAATAAATTCAGATAGATCAGAAATTTTATTTTTAAATTTTATTAATATTTTCAGTCATTATTTCTTGCAGAGAAGATCGTTAAGCTTCTAAACATTGAGGGATGATTTTTATGAAAGGTATTCTGAGAGTTTGTTGCTTTATCCTTTTATTAATTACTTATAAAACGCAGGCTTCGTCAATTATTCTCAACAATAAAGATGCAGTGGTATGGCTTCCCAAACAAACTGTTTCAGGTAAGTTGTCAGGATTTCAGGTAAAACAGCTAAGTGTTCATCATGATCAAAATCTCTTTTCTGTTAATGTAAATAAGGACAGTACCTTTTCTATTGATATCATACTTCGCGACGCTGAAAATAAAATCTGGATAACTGCCGGCAAATCAGAAATTATCTCCGACACCCTTATTCTCATACTTGGCTATCACCCCCTGCCGGTTGTGAAACCTTATGCAATTATTATTGGGAATAAAGCAACATTTCATGCGGCCATCGTGGATAACCCATACATGCAATCATTAAATTTTTTCTGGACACAAGGCACCGATAATCCTGGATCGTGCCAGTTGCAAGATCAATTTGATTCTGTCGCAAGTGCAGAGATTCCTGCTAAGGATGGTGTTTATTATTTTAACCTGCTTGTTACTGCTGGAAAAGATTCTGCCTGGTTTCAAACATTTCTCATGCAAAAACAAAAGCGACTCCACGCATTTGATATTTCTGCAGACCATGCGGCATGGATTGATTCCGCTGTTATATATGAAATAACTCCCTCGCATTTTGTAAAAGATGCCACGTATGATGATATCACTGCAAAATTGCCGGAGCTTAAAAATCTTGGCATTAATACCATTTGGTTACAACCCGTTTTTCAAACTAAAAGGGGCGGACAAGGTTATGATATCACTGATTATTTTTCACTGCGTACAGATCTGGGTAGTGAACAACAACTTAAACATTTGATTGACGTTGCAAAATCTTTGCATATGCGTGTGCTGTTTGATTTTGTTCCCAATCATACCTCAATACATCATCCTTACGCACAGGACTGTTTAAAATACGGGACTGCTTCTCACTACTATAATTTTTATCAGCATGAAAAGGATGGAGCAAAATATTCATCGCATTATAAAGACAGTGGCGGATTTATACATTATTTCTGGAATGATCTCGTCAATCTCAATTATAATAACCCGGAAGTACAACAGTGGATGATCGAGGCTTGTAAATACTGGGTAAAAAAATTTGATATTGATGGCTACCGTTTTGATGCGGTATGGGCCGTAAATGCGAGAGCACCATTTTTTGGTAAACGATTACAAATCGAACTGAAAAGTATAAAGCCTGACCTGTTTTTACTGGCTGAGGATAAAGCATCCGATGAACAGGTATATGAAAAAGGTTTTGACGCAGCATTCGACTGGACAACCGATACTTCGTGGGTTTCACAATGGTCGTGGCAGCAGGAATTTAAAAGTAACACCAGCATCTTCAATTTTCCTGATGCAAATAAAAGAGGCGGGATGATGCGCCAGGCATTATTTTATAATGGCAGTACAACTCATCCACGATTACGTTTTATCGAGAACAATGATCTTGCGCGCTTTAATAAAACACATAACCTAAAGCAAACAAAAATGGCAGCAGCACTGGTTTTCTCACTACCCGGTATTCCTTTAATATATAATGGACAGGAAATTGGCTTTACCGGTCACCCTTATTCAAAGAAACCGATTTTTGCTGCGGATCAATCTATACAATCGTTGGACAGCAATAATCTTTTCGGTTACTACCAAAAGCTGATCCATTTGCGTATGCAATATTCATCTTTACGTGATACAACTTTACAAGAAGCAGAAGTTTTACCAAATAATACGATGGCAGCACTTCATCGCTGGAAGAATAATGAGCACTTTATCATTATTATTAATCTGGACAGCATTCCCGGAGAAGCATTGATTGATTTAAAAAAAATAGAAGATGTTCCTTCCGAAAAAGAATATTTTTTTATAGATGTGCTCAATGAAAATACGTTTAAAGCTGGTAGCGTGTCTTACATAAAAATACCAATGGAGGGATACGGCATCAGGTGGCTTTTATTAAATAGAAAAAAATAATTGAAAGAATCGGCTCGTATAATTGCCATGCTTAACTATTTAAAATTAGTTTGTAGTTTTACAAAATCCAAGCATAACCAAACTACTGAACTACCTAGCTTTTAATTATGATCGATGCCATAAAACGGGGAGATGAATTTGCTTATGAGCAAGCTTATATTGAGTACCATGACAAAGTATATTTTTATTTTCTTAAAAAAACAAAATCCTGTGAAGACGCCAGGGATCTTCTGCAAATTACTTTTTTAAAACTTTGGAAATACCGTCGGTCCCTATCAGCCGAATATTTGCTTGAGCAACATTTATTTCAGATAGCGCGTACCGTTTTTATTGACTATCTGCGCAGCCAAAATAAGCTTCATCGCTTGCAGGAAACAATTAACCGTAAAGCCAAAGAAAGTCCTTCTTATATTTATACTTCAACAGATTTTGACATACGCTCAAGACTGCAAAGAGCTTTATCATCAATGCCGGAAATACGCAAAAAAATATTCGAGTTAAACCGGCTGCAGGGTTATTCTTACCAGGAAATCGCTTCGTTCTTATCCATCTCCGTGAAAGCTGTAGATAATAATCTTTCCAAAGCAGTAAAGCAACTGCGAAAAATTTTTGTACTTGCAATATTTTTTATGGCAAATATTTTTTAAATTTTTATTTGGAACCCAACTTCATTATTACTATTCATCTTTTCTTGCGTCGCACTCTTTTACTTTTGGAGATTCTGTTGAGCAAATCGCGATCATAACAAATATGATCCTGATAAAGTGGAAGAGCGTCTTTACTACAACCCGGATTTTCTTTGAGCCTTTGCGATATCACTGCGTTCTTTGCGCCGCTTATCAGAACGCAGAAAAAACCCGTGAGGTCTTTGAGACCTCACAGGTTTAAAATTTTATTGAGGGTTACATCTATTCCAATACAATTTCAATTGTGCGGTCATTCATATTCACGATTGTTGATTCAATGCTTTTAATCGAATGATTCAAATGTATTAGAGGAATCTCATGCCTGCATTAATTACTAAATGATATTACCCATTGGATAGTTGCAATTGATAACATCTTCTAAAAAAAACTTCAAAAAATATTATGCAAGGCGAAGGAGATTTAGGCACAACAGCGTATTTCTTTTTAGATGTACTCTCCTTTAAGATGACAGAAGAGTTAATACAACGGTTTTTCAAAAAAGAATGCACTGCTGCGGAATCAATCCGGGTGTCAGAATATTTAAAAGCACATCCTGAGTTGATTGATAAGTATTTAGGCGAAGATGAATGGAACAATATTGAAGCCAATGGTGAAATACCTGAAGAGTTTTGGAATAACGTATGGGCAGATATTCAAAAGAGAAGAAGAGCAGGAGCAATAATTGTTTATTTGAAAAGAATGACGGTTGCGGCTTGTATGGCAGCATTAATTGGATTGGGAATTTATTGGTACGCACAAACAGAAAAAGTTAATAGTGTTGGTTTGTTACATTCGAAGGTGACAACAACAGCAAGGCCAGTCACAGAACATAAAATACTTACAAACAGGTCAGGTAAAATGATAAGCGTTGCGCTGGAGGACAGCTCCCTGGTTAAACTTTCACCCGGTTCGGAACTAAGTTATGATATGCCTTTTCAAAAAAATAAAAGGGACCTGTGGCTTGAAGGAGATGCGTATTTCGAAGTGGCAAAAGATGAAACAAAACCTTTTACAGTTTTTGCAGCGGGGTTAGCTACTATAGCATTGGGTACAGAATTTAGAATTACGACAAATAACAAGAGACATAATATAATAGTAAGACTGTATAAAGGTAAAGTACTTATTCAGCCCGCTACCCCGTCATTAAAAGGGTGGAACAAAAACATATACCTGCTGCCCGGTGAACAAATGCAATATGATACAGATAAAATGCTCGTTGCTGTTGAAAAAATTATAAACGATAATAACCGGTCATTAAAAAAGCCTCTCTCTAATCCCGCTGCAAAAAAAGCTGAAGGCGTTGATAACCATAACCTGTCATTTAACAGTACTCCTTTAATTGAAGTGCTGAATCAATTAGCTAAATATTACTCAGCAAAAATTGAATTTGACGAAAATGAAATTAACACAATGAGTTTCACGGGTGAAATAACAAAAACCGATTCATTGCCTATAGTGTTGAATATAATTGCGCAAATGAATGAACTTGAAGTTACTCAGCAAGATGATGGTTTTATGATAAGAAAACTAAATAAAAAATAATTGTTGCTGCAGCATTACATCTTCGCCCATGTGTGCTGCAAAAACATGTAAACCAAAATAAATATTGAAATTATGATTACTTCCAAAGTTCAAAAACCCAAATGGCTGTTAGGGTTTCTTTTCATTTTGTTGTTGCATTTGAACGTTGCGGCACAAAATGAAGAAACTGCTGTAGTAGGTACAGTTGTAAGTGAAAGCGGGGAATTCCTTGAAGGAGTAAATGTATCAGCAAGCGATGCTGCTTCACAAGAAAACTTTACTGCACTTACAAATGGAAAAGGAATTTTTACTCTTCATAAAATGAAAGTAGGAAGAACTTATTCTTTTATTGCTTCTTATGTAGGGTATGAATCAGACACAAGTTCATTTTCTGTAAAAGCGGGAAATAATTCCATCCTTATCAAATTAAAGCCCTCAAATAATATATTGAACCAGGTTGTGGTGATCGGTTATGGAACACAAAAGAGAGAAACGGTAACCGGCTCAATAGCAACAGTAACAGCAAAAGATTTTAACACCGGTCAGATAAACGACCCAATACAATTGATTTCAGGTAAAGTGGCCGGGCTTTCAACAAGCAATACAAGCAGAAGCGATCCAAATGCCGGTGCAGATTTTTCTTTACGGGGACCGGCAACCATATCAGGTAATTCGCAGCCTCTGATTGTAATTGATGGCGTTCCCGGCGGTGATCTTCAAACAATTGCACCCAGCGATATCGCATCCATTGATGTTTTAAAAGATGGTTCTGCTGCTTCCATCTATGGTTCAAGAGCAACAGCAGGTGTGATCATCATTACAACAAAAAAAGGAAAAGCAGGGCAGATACAGGTTAATTACAGCGGTTATATCACTACATCTTCCGTCGCAAAAAAATATGATGTATTCGATGCTCCCCAGTACATAAAGTTTGGAGAGGATAATGGGCTCGATGTGGACAATGCAGGTGCCAATACAGATTGGTTCGATGCAGTAACAAGGACGCCGGTGAGTCATTCGCATAATCTTTCTGTAAGCGGCGGAAGCGAGAGAACAACCTATTATGCTTCGCTTAATTATCGAAACAACCAGGGTATTGATCTGAAATCTGAACGTGAATTTGTAAGCGGTACATTCCGTCTTAATACAAAAGCATTAAATGATAAACTGGAGTTCGGCGTAATAATAGATAACGCTTTTGAAACGAGGAAATTCGCTAATTATGGCGCCATAGCCCAAACACTGAATATGAACCCAACTTACCCGATAAAAAACCCTGACGGCACATTCTATGAAAATTTTGATTTTCCTTTCGGTTTGCAATGGAATCCTGTAGCAAGTATCGAGCATAACACCAATAACAATAAAGAAAGAAAATTCATGGGCACCGCTAATGCAGCGTACCATTTTACACCAGCATTGACAGGCTCTGTTACGTACTCACTTATTAAAAATGATTATCTGAATGGCTTTTATGCAAGCAGGGAAGATTTTTTCCAGATTTATAATGGAACACGTGGCCAGGCGTCGCGGTCTGAAGACAACACTACAAACAATATACTCGAGGCCACACTTAATTTCAATAAATCTTTCGGCGATCATAATTTAAATG
>DATBFI010000559.1:0-6645 GCA_036558585.1 Chitinophagaceae bacterium | reverse complement strand
GAATATGAAAATGGTTTCCGCGCATCTGCGTGGGATGATGTGTGGGCTGGACCTGTGCGGGAAGGAGGAGATGCCGATATTTATATTCATTGGCGCGTTGAAGGAACAGAAGGTGTTGCGAAAGGAACGATCGGCTGGCCTTTCTATCCGACACCTACACCCAGCACATTTGATTTCAGCACAGTTAAACATGCAGGCAAGTGGTTTAAACCGCGATGGAAAGAAGTATGGTTTCCAGATGCTTTTGCGGGACCGATGGCACAACTGATTGTTGCAATTGAGAACAATACTGAACCTGAAATAAGCGGTAAAGACAATTTAAAAACAATGGCATTGGTTGATGCATGTTATCATTCCTATCGCGAACATCGTGCTGTTGCAATAGAAGAAATTTTACAAGATTAGTTTCTTTCATTCATTTTAAATAAAGTAACTGTCCGTGTATAGCAATTTTTTTTATTGAACCACACCTGCCTGCCGGCAGGCAAGGTAGAAACATAGAGCACAATAGAAAACACATAGACTATGAGAAACCTTGTTTCTACTGTGCCTATCCCGATGGGTCGGGACAAGTTGTGGTTCAAATTAGTTGATGGCTGATGCAAACGAATATTCAGTTAAAATAATTAAACTAAACTACATGATACAAGTCGGCATCTTCACCGGTTATTTTCCTTATACATTAGAGGAAACTGCAAAACGCATTCGTGACATAGGTTTCAATACAGTTCAGCTTGATGTAAGTTTTAAAGATATGGAACTTGCAACGGACCAGATCACTTCAGAAAAATGTAAAAAGATAAGAGACCTATTCCGCCGGTATAATTTACCTATTTGCTGCATATCGGGGTATACGAATTTGGTGCATCCAGATCCTGATAAAAGAAAAGCCAATCTTGATCATCTGAAACAATTAATACGGTTTGCGCCTGAATTGGGAACGCCTTATGTGATCAGTGAATCGGGAACATTTGATCCTCACAGTGACTGGGTACATCATCCAAAAAATAAAACAGAAGAAGGTTATGAAGATTGCAGGGATGTTATTGGTGATCTCGTTGATTTTGCACGTGAACATGGAGTAACATTTCTTGTTGAGACTTATGTAAATAATGTGATCGGTTCCGTTGAAGAAACGCTGCGGTTGTTCGCTGACATTGATGACCCGCACCTGGGTTTGCTGATGGACCCGACCAATTATTTTGAGGAGCATAATATAGACCAGATGGACAAAACCCTCGATCATATATTCAATGCACTATCACACAAAATAAAAATATCACACGCAAAGGATGTAAAGCGTGCAACTTCCTCACAGGGAGTACAAATGGCAAACATTGATGCAAGTGAAGCACATGCATTGCGCGGCGTAGGTTCAATTGAATTACCTGCCCCGGGATTAGGTTCGCTTAACTATGACTTGTATTTACAACGCTTATCAAAGCATCATCCTAATATTCCAATTATCATTGAGCATCTTGACGAAAGCGATGTGCCTCGTGCAAAACAATTTCTTGATGGAAAGCTTATGGCAAATGGAGTGTGATATTATACCTCAGTTAGGTCTCAAAAATAAAACCCGGCACATTTCAAAACATGCCAGGTTTTATTCAATATCCCAATATCTCAATATCGTTTTTCCGAAGTTGGTCTTCCGGGTGCCGTATATCCTTTCGTCTTCATTAGATTTTTTATTTCAACAATGGCCCGTTCTAACTGGGGATCAGTTCCTTTTGCCATCGCACTCAAATCTTCCTGCACTTCAATATCAGGATCAACACCATGACCCTCGTTGAACCATTTGCCATCCGGATTGTAAATGCGGAATGCGGGAACCGTAATGCCACCGCCATCAATAAGATCGGGAACACCGCTGATACCTATAAGACCACCCCATGTTCTTGCACCGATAAGCGGCCCAAGATTTTTTTCCCTGAAGTAAAGAGGAAAAGCATCGCCACCGGAACCACTCCAGCCATTCACCAGCATTACTTTCGGGCCGAAGTTGGCGTTAGGCGGCCATTGCCAGTTTTCACCATCACGCGTTGCAACAAATGAAACCGGGGTACGACTAAGTATTTCAACAAAGCGATCAGGAATTTGACCGCCATCATTAAAACGTTCATCAATGATAACCGCTTTCTTAGGCCACTGCGCATTAAATTGTCGCACCAATTCATTTTGCCCGTCAATGCCTGTACTCGGAACATAAACATATCCAACTTCACCATTGGTTGCTTCATCAACATGTTTGCGCATGTTTTCTATCCATGCGAGATTACGCAACCTGTATTCATTATCCAAGGTTTGAACCACTACTGTTTTAGCGCCGGTCCATGAAGCCGCTGAATTGTACGTAAGCTCTACAGGCTTCTTAGCGAGACCCTGGAATACAGCATAAGGTTCCTGCGCTGTTGTAAGCGGTACGCCATTCACTGCAAGAATGTAATCACCCTCTTTTATATTAACCCCGGACATGTCAAGCGGAGAGCGAACTTCTGCATCCCATGAAGCACCGCGAATGATGTTTTTTATCTTATAATAGTTGCCATCTGCCTCCCAGTTTACACCAAGATAACCTACTGATTGAGTCTTTTCTTCTTCCACATCACCGCCGCCATGATATGTATGTGAAGCATTTAATTCACCTATCATTTCGCCAATAATAAAATCAACTTCTTCGCGTGTCATTGCACCCTTCAACATTTTCGTATAACGCTCCCTTACCTGGTTCCAGTCAACACCGTGCATGTTTGCATCATAGAAATAATCACGTTCAAGTCTCCATGCATCGGTGAATATTTGTTTCCATTCCTGCACAGGATCAACCAGCATCTGCATTTCCGAAAGTCGAAGCGGTTTCTCAAATTTTTGATTTTCTGCAGGCTCTATCACATCATATGCTTTTGCTTTTGCAACCAATATTTTTTGCCCGTTTGCAGAAAGCCAGTAAGCATCCACCGCATCCAGTATCTTTTTCTCTTCACGTTTATCTATATCGTAATAGCTGAGCGTTGGTTTTGCATCATCAGGCATTCCTGTGGCCGGATATTTTAAGAAAATAATTTTTCCCTTTGTTGAAGCAAGTGCGCCGTAATTACCCTCAGGTAAGGGAAGGAGTACTAATCTTGCTTCAAGTCCATCAATATCTATATCAATATTTTTTTCGTCTGGTTTTTTTCCTGCTGTTGTATCTTTCTTCTCATCTTTTTTTGGCTCCGATTTTTTTGTTTCATCTTCTTTTACCGAAACAGTATCATTTTTTGGAGCGGTAATGGAAGGCGTATTTTTCATTAAACTAACAACACCGATCTTTCCTGAGTTTGCATAGATGAATGTGTTATCCTGGTCACTGTAATAAGGTTGAAAAGATTCATTCACTACAACGTATAAATATTTTCCGCTCTCATCAAACACAGGACTGTAACAATTATAATAACCACTGAATGGTTGCTGCAGCTTTTTGTTCTTGAAATCATAAATAAAAACGGTATTGTGCAGGTTATCAAGGTCTCTTGTATAAGCCAGCCAGCGACTGTCAGCAGACCAGGAAAATAAAAAATTTTCAAATGCACCATGCGAGTAACGAAGTGCTTTATCTATATCCGTTGTTTGCCCGGTTGTAATATCGTACACTTTTATTTTGTTCGCCTTGTCAATAAAAGCAAGTTTTTTACTATCGGGAGACCAGAACAAATTGTATCTAAAGCCTGCACCGTAACTTGTTAATTTCTTTGCTGAATTTTCCAGGCCAGGTTCTGCGATCCATAATTCGTATTCGCCGGACTGGTCACTCCAGTAAGCCATTTTTTTTCCATCGGGTGACCATGCCGGATAACGTTCTGCAACGCCTGATGTTCTTGTAAGATCTTTTACATAACCATTTTCTGCAGGTACAGAAAAAATATCGCCACGGGCTTCAACCAGTACTCGTTTGCCATCCGGACTTATTGAAACATGTTGCACAAGTTTTTCAACGTTTTCCAATTTTGGTTTCAGCATCGCTTCATCCGTTACAACATTCACTTTTACTTCTTTTTGTTGTTGCGAGGATAGTGAATAGAGATATAATTTTCCTCCTGCCTCAAACACAATATCATCAGGACCTAATGAAGGAAAATGAACATCATAATCGCTGAATTTAGTAAGCTGGTCAAAAGTCTTTTTGCCCATATCATAACGCCACAAATTCATTCTTTGTTCGGTTCCGCGATCGGACAAAAAATAAATAAAGTTCTCATGCCACATGGGAAATTCGTAACCAACATCAGTTGGTTTAGAAATGTATTCCGAAGTTTGGTCCTGGAAATTAAAGATGACGATATCAGCCTTCCATCCGCCCCGGTAACGTTTCCAGTTTCTTCCTACCTGTGTGCGGAAAGTGAGGGCCATTTGCTTTCCGTCAGGAGAATAAGAACCGAACTCTGCATAAGCAAGCGGTAATTTTTCATCGGGGCCACCGCTGGATGAAACTGTATAAAACTGGTTGAAGCGTGCTTTTCCGCTCTCTCTTATTGAAGCAAATAAAACCCTTTTCCCGTCGTTTGTCCAGTCAACTACGCGATCAGAAAAACCATGTGAAGTAAGGCGTACCGGTACTCCGCCTGATGTTGGTATAACATACGCATCTTTATTGCCATCATAGTTCCCTGTAAAAGCAATGCTTTTTCCATCCGGTGAAAATTTCGGATAAGTTTCAACACCCGGTGGCGAACTTAATTTTACAGCTGTGCCGCCTTCCTTTGAAATCAACCACAAGTCATTTGCATACGTAAAAACAATTTGAGTTTGCGATACATCGGGATAACGAAATAAGCCGGCATCAATTTGTGCAAACAAACACACAGAAATCGTACAACTGGTGACGAATAGAGCAACCTTTTTTTTCATAACAAATGAAAGTTATAAAATGATAGAAAAATAAATTATTGAGCAGGTGAAAATAAAAGTAATAAAAATATCACGAATGAAATTTTGTATGAAAGGTTTGAATGTTTGAAGGTTTGATTATTTGAATGTTAGGAATGTTTAACTGGAGTATTAACAACTGAATGAAGAAACTTCGGGTTTTATTATTTCAATTCAAAAATAACTGCAGACGTTTCATGCATTCCACTATTTTGGATTGAGAAATTTGTTCCGGGTTCGATCCAAAAAAATTTACCCTGTAAAATTTCCTGTTGCTTTTGATCATTTTGATTTTGCATGATTAGCCCCGGTCCTGACACAACTATTACTACCATCGGACCGCGATTTTCAATTAATTTCTTATTTTCTTTGCTTAAAAAATTTATATGATAAGCAAATGCTTTTTCACTTGTAAATAAAGTATCAAACGGAAGAGAAGAAATTTTATTAGTGCTTTTATTGTAGCCCGAGAGAATAAGACAATATGCTCGAATACGAGTTAAATATGAGCACACATCAGAACGAGCGTTTTGAAAATCATTTGAAAGCCAAATTAAAGAAGTCTGATTAATGCCCAATTGCTCTCAGGCCCCAGAGTGACGCTTATATATTTATATTGCGTAATTCTTCTTCTATCAGCTCATTAAAATTTTCTTCATTCTCCAATATCCATTTAGGCACTTGCTGATCTGTGATCCTCCACGCATTGCCGTCTTTCTGCATCTGAAACATAATACGGTTGCCACGCTCATCACTTACATCAACACTAAAGAGTTCTTCCTGCTCGCCTTTAAATTTTCTGAAATTAAATTCTCTTAAACGGCCATTTATTTTTAGCAGCTTGGTGAAATGTATGTTTTTTATGAATTGAACCCGCATAAGTATTAGATTAAAGAAATGCAATTTCTGCAATTCTTATTCAATAATCATATAAAACCTTATTAATTGTGGAAAATTTTTTTTACAAGTGGAAAATTTTAGAATAATAACCGAAATATTCGGACTGAAAGGAATTTCTTTTATATTTCGTTAATTCTCTTCCTCATATAGCCGATCGCCTAAATCCCGAATCATTTTTTGCATGATGTTTGTAAATCTTTCAGCGAGAATGCATATTCTTAACTAAAAAACTATGAAATATGAAAAATGCCATTTTATTATTGCTGTTAATGGTGAGTTTCGGAACAGTAAAATCATTTGCACAAATTAGAAAAGTTCCCGCAGAAGTCACAGATGCTTTCAAAGCAAAATATCCTGATGCGCAAAATGTAGAATGGAAAGACAAGATTACTTTTTTTGAAGCGAGTTTCGAGTTAAATAATGCTGACATGACCGCTGATTTTTCAAGCAAAGGAGAATGGCAGGAAACAGAAAAGAAGATGGATTTTGATGCATTGCCTGATGCTGTGAAAGAAGGGTTCAAAAAAAGTAAGTATTCTGACTGGACACCTGGTTCCGTTACGAAAATAGAAAGAAAGGATAAGGATATCCAATACAAAGTGTATGCTGAAAAAAGCTCCCTCGTGCAAAAGAAATTTTTGTATTTTAACGGGCAAGGACAATTAGAACGTGATACACCAGGAGTATAAACATTAGTTATTAAAAATTTAAAAAACAGAAAGCTTTGCAATATGCAGGGCTTTTTTATTTTTTAGAAAATCAATTAAGGATTTTTAGTAATCGTCCAGGATTCACTCTATTAATTTCCAGGGAAATAAGGAACCAAAACAGTTAGCT
>DATBFI010000558.1:0-9475 GCA_036558585.1 Chitinophagaceae bacterium | reverse complement strand
TCGCAAGACCGCAGTTTTCTTTATTCAGCATAACAAATACTCGTAAGGAATATCCTTACTTTTGCCGCATGGAATAATATAATGAGATTAAGCTTTACCTATGACAAAAAGAAAGTTTTGCAGGCCCTGCGATATCATTTTATTTGGCAGAGCGAAATAAGAATATTTCTTATACTTATTATAGTATTTGATATTTTTTCAGCCACTTTATACCTCATTGGCAAAATACATCCTGAACCATTTTTACTGGGCTCTTTTATCTGGCTTCTTTTTATTGTTTCATTCTGGTTTGTGCTGCCCAACAGCATTTATAGAAGATCTGCAACATTTAAAGATAGCTTTGTGGTTGATTTCGGGCATAATATTATTACGTTAGAAAACAAGAGAGGCTATGTAGAATGGGAATGGAAGCAGTTTGTAAAATTTTTTGAAAGTCCAAACTTTTTTCACTTCTATTTCTCGGCGAAATCATTTTTTTTGTTGCCAAAAGACAATATGAGTGATGATTTTAAACATGATCTCAGAACGTTATTAAACGAAAAGATTAATTCGCGAAACGAGCGGCGATTTTTATAAACCTTTTTCCATTATATAGTGCGGTATAGTAACTTCCAAAAATTCATTACCTACCTTGTTGTACCCAAGTTTTTCATAAAACCCCATAGCAGTTTTTCTCGCATGCATGATTAACTTTTTAAAACCTCTGTCCCTCGCAATATTTTCTGCAAATTGCATCAGCACGCGTCCTATGCCTTTTCCCTGCAAGCCTGAGATCACTGCCATTTGCCTTAGCTGTATTGTGCCATCGTCTTTTGGCACAAGCATACAACAGCCTTCTAATTTGTCATCATCAAAACAACCGATGTGAATATTATTTTTTTCTTCCTGCAGTTCCTCTTCCGAAAAAGAAAGACCTAACGGCTTTCTCAGCATACTGTAGCGTAAATCAACCATTTGCTTATACTCCTTACTTCCATGATCTATAATTTTTACTGCCATATACGGGGTTATAAAAGAGAGTTCAATTTAGTATCATTTTTAAAAAGATAAAAGTTTTAATACAATTATTCAGTTTTATATTGAACACAATGGCTATAAACAAAAAACAAGTAACTTATTGCTAATTGTCTAAAAATTATATTTTTGCACCCAACAAAACTTTAAAACCATGTCTGACATCGCCACAAGAGTTAAAAAGATCATTGTCGACAAATTAGGAGTAGATGAAGCAGAAGTAACCAACGAAGCTTCATTCACCAATGATTTAGGAGCAGATTCTCTGGATACAGTAGAGTTAATCATGGAATTTGAAAAAGAATTTAATATTTCAATCCCTGACGAACAGGCAGAAACAATTACTACAGTTGGTCAGGCTGTAACTTACCTTGAAGAGCACGCAAAGTAACAACCCTCGTTTAAGATATTATCATACGAATCCGCCAAAAAGAAGCGTTTGCTCTTGCCGGCGGATTTTATTACTTCAAATTAAGGCATTGCCATATGGAGTTAAACAGAGTAGTTGTAACCGGTATGGGAATAATTTCACCTGTAGGGAATAACTTACAGGATTTCTGGAATAACCTTATCAATGGTGTTTCCGGTGCGGATTACATTACTCAGTATGATGCATCAAAATTTAAGACACGCTTTGCCTGCGAAGTAAAAGGATTTGATCCCAACCAGTTTCTTGATCGCAAAGAGGCTCGAAAAATAGATCGGTTTACACAGTTTGCCCTTGTAGTAAGTGACCAGGCTCTTGCTGATGCCGGTTTACATAAAGACAATATCGATCCCGACAGAGCCGGTGTTGTTTTTGGAAGTGGTATAGGAGGCGTAAGAACATTTCAGCAGGAAGTGATCGATTTTGCAAAGGGTGATGGCACACCCCGCTTTAGTCCTTTCTTTATTCCAAAAATGATAACGGATATTGCAGCAGGTCAGGTATCAATACGTCATAACCTGAGAGGGCCAAATTTTGCTGTTGTAAGTGCATGTGCAACCAGCAGCAATGCTATTATGGAAGGATTTAATTTGCTTCGGCTTGGTAAAGCAGATATAATTGTAGTAGGTGGAAGCGAATCTGCAGTAAATGAAGCTGGCATGGGCGGTTTCGTTTCCATGAAGGCTTTAAGCGAACGGAATGATGACCCTAAAACAGCCAGCCGCCCGTATGATAAGGACCGGGACGGTTTTGTTATGGGCGAGGCCGGTGGGGCCGTAATCCTGGAAAGATTAGGATATGCAAAAGCAAGAGGCGCCAGGATATATTGTGAAATAGCAGGCGCGGGGGCAACAGCAGATGCTTATCACATCACAGCTCCTCACCCCGAAGGACTGGGAGCGCTTAATGTTATGAAAGCGGCTTTGGAAGATGCCGAAATGAATGCGGAAGACATTGATTATATAAATACGCATGGTACTTCTACTCCGTTAGGCGATGGGGCCGAGGTAAAGGCTATTGTGAATGTTTTTAAAGAGCAGGCATATAAACTTAATATTAGTTCTACTAAATCCATGACGGGCCACTGTCTTGGAGCTGCTGGTGTTGTTGAAGCAATAGCCTGCATTAAGAGCGTGGTTCATGATACTGTTCCTCCAACAATAAATCATTTTACCGACGATCCTGAAATTGATTCCGCACTGAACTTTACATTCAACAAGGCACAAAAGAGAACTGTTCGCGCTGCACTTAGCAATACTTTCGGCTTTGGTGGGCATAATGCCTGCGTAATTGTAAAAAAATACGTAGTTTAACATTTGTGAATTTTATTAGAAGAATTTTCAAGTCCTCATCCAAGCAATCATTTCGCAGACAATTACAAAATGTATTGGGCATATCGCCCGGTAATTTTTCTCTCTACGAGACCGCTCTAAGTCACCGTTCTGTAAAAGAGGGAGCGGATGAAAATAATGAGCGTCTTGAATACCTTGGTGATGCCGTACTTAGCGCTATTATTGCCGATTATCTTTTTAAACGCTATCCTTATAAAGGAGAGGGATTTCTTACTGAAATGCGTAGCAAAATGGTAAACAGGCAGCAGTTGAATGAAGTAGCCCTCAAAATGGGCTTGAAAAAAATAACGATGTACAACAAATTCGATAATGCGCTTAAGTCGAGCCAGATCTTTGGTAATACATTAGAAGCTGTTGTGGGTGCGGTTTATCTGGATAAGGGATATAAAAAAACACGGCAGTGGGTACTCAAAAGAATTGTAATTCCTCACTTGTTTTTAGAAGATCTTGAACAGATCGATATAAACCTGAAAAATAAACTTATTGGCTGGGCGAGCAAGAATGGTAAAAATCTTGGTTTTGAAACCATACATGAAAAACTTGAAAACGGACGCAGGGTATTTACGATTGCTGCCGTTTTAGATGGCGAAGTTTTATCCGAAGGCCGTGGATATAATAAAAAAGATGCCAGTCAAATAGCTGCACAGCTGGCAATAGAAAGATTAGGTTTGTAAACTTTTATAAAAAACTTACTTCCCTATCAATTCAATTTTACCCGGATTAAATATCTGTACTTCACCGATCATAAAAAAGAGCCATAGGTTATGCGGCTCTTCTTACAAGATTACCAGGTTTTCAATTTCCCTTACAACGTTAACCTATGAACTTAAAACATTTTTCTTCTTTATGTCTTTTATAATTGATCTTGAATAATCATCAGCCAGAACATAAATGTTTGAAGGGTCTTCACTTTTTGTCTGCACAGAATAAACAAGTTGTTTCCCGCGCACATCATATAAGTTAGTTTCAAACACATAGTTTACGTTTGTTTTATAGTATCCACGAAAACCAGGTAAATAATATGGCCGATACATGTAACCCCACGGCCCCCACGGACGATATGCCCAGCCATAAGGACGATAACCATAACCAGGCACATAAGTTTTTTCTTTGTTTTTATCAACCAGGCCAATGGTGATTATGCCATCAATATCTTTTGATCTAACTTCTTTCAAAGCCTGTTCAGCAGAGAGCTTCTGAAAAGATTTTGGCCCATATAAACTGATGGATGTAACAGCATTATAACCCTCGTACTTCAATTCATTTGCAAGCTGTTCTTCCATTTGTTGACGCAATACACGATTGCTATCATCAAATAAACCTACCACCAGTATTTTATTAAAATGAGCGGGTGTTTGTTCATGTTCATTCCAGCTTGTTGTTATTTTAGAAGTGCTGCATCCCGCAAACACCAGCAAAAAGGGGATTGCAAACAATAATAACTTTTTCATATTCCTTTTCCTCCTTCGCGATAATTTTATTTTAGTACCGATTATAAGATGAAAAAGAATGAACGGGGATTAAGCAATGAGTAAAACTTAACAATCTCTTACGCAATTGTTTTAATCTGGTGATTCAAGAATCACGCTAATATTATTTTTCTATGCTTTGGCACAATTCAATCAAAACGCCATTAGTATTTTTGGGATGAAGGAAACAAACCAATTTATTGTCCGCACCTGGTTTCGGGACCGTATTTAAAAGCTGGAAACCCAACTCCGACAAGCGTTTCATCTCAGTTTCAATATCTTCAACTTCAAATGCAATATGATGCATGCCTTCTCCATGTTTTTCAATATACCGGGCTATAATACCCTCCGGCGACAGACTTTCCAATAATTCAATTTTGGTTTCACCTTTTTGAAAAAAAGCTGTATTAACCTTTTCGGTTTCCACTCTTTCTGTTTTATAACAATGGGCATTTAAAAGATTTTCAAACAGAGGAATTGAAACTGATAACTCTTTTACGGCAATGCCAATATGTTCAATTTTTTGCATCCGGCTTAATTTTGGATAAGATAAAAATAAGAACTGGCAGGATTTATGAAAACTAAAGTAGACTGAATCAAACTAAATTTGTATTATTAAAAGGAAATTTTTATTATGTTGAAGTTGCCCGTTTATTTAGATAATAATGCCACTACACTTGTTGATCCGCGTGTGCTTAAAGCGATGATACCCTATTTTACAGATCACTTTGGGAATGCGGCCAGCCGAAGTCATTCATTTGGTTGGGAAGCGGAAGAAGCCGTAGATTATGCGCGTGGGCAAGTTGCAAAATTAATTAACTCTGAACCCAAGGAAATTATATTTACAAGCGGTGCTACAGAAGCTGATAATCTTGCTATAAAAGGCGTTTTTGAAATATTTGCCGGCAGGGATAATCATGTGATCACCTGCGTTACTGAGCACAAGGCTGTTTTAGACACTTGTAAACACATAGAAAAGCTGGGTTGTGAAGTAACATACCTCCCGGTTCGCCAGGATGGTTTAATTGATTTAAAAGAACTGGAAGCAGCAATCAAACAAAATACTGTTCTCATTGCTGTTATGTACGCAAACAATGAGACAGGTGTAATACAACCCATTAAGGAAATAAGCACTATTGCAAAAAAACATGGAGTATTATTTTTTACCGATGCTACGCAGGCCGTTGGCAAAATAGCGGTTGATGTACTTAAGGACGGGATAGATCTTATGGCATTTTCTTCCCACAAATTGTATGGACCAAAGGGCGTGGGAGCATTATATGTACGTCGTAAAAATCCACGCGTAAGGGTAATGGCGCAAATGGACGGTGGCGGTCATGAAAGAGGAATGCGCAGCGGCACATTAAACGTTCCCGGCATTGTTGGCTTTGGTGAGGCTTGTGAAATATGTCGGTTAAATATGGAGGAAAGCTCGAAACGGGTTAGAGCTTTACGTGATAAATTAGAAACCGCATTACTTAAAATTGAAGAAAGTCATCTGAATGGAAATAAGGAACAACGTTTGCCACATGTTACAAATATTTCTTTTGGATATGTAGAAAGCGAAGCGCTCATGCTTGGTTGCAATAAGGCGATTGCTATATCTTCAGGTGCAGCCTGTACTTCTGCTTCGATTGAACCAAGTCATGTGTTAAAAGCAATGGGCATAGGGAATGAGCTGGCGCATAGTTCTTTGCGGTTTAGTTTGGGCCGCTTTACAACGGAGGAAGAAATTGATTATACAATTGAACAAATAATCAATACTGTCAACACTTTGAGAGAAACAAGTCCTTTATGGGAAATGTACAAAGAAGGAATGAATTTGAATATGGCTGACCATTGATCAAAAAGCGGAACAAATATTTTTTAGCCGGCTTATACTATCCTCATTGCCAGCCGCATAATCTGCTACTTAACAACCTTAATAAAACCGGTTTCATTTAATGGAACTTCAATGATAAGAAAGCAATTTCCTAAAACTTCTATAAGTTTTCCAGAAGAATGTCATCCCCACAACATTGAAAACTTATTTCCTATAGTTTTGAAGCATGTGGATGATCTGCACAAAAGAATGGCGTCAATTTTTTAGCAGCCTTACTGGTTATATTGCATTGATTGTTTTTCTTTTACTAAACGGGCTGCTGCTTTTTATTTTCCCGGATACAAGTTTACTCGATTTTGGTTATGCATCACTTAACAGTTTTTTTGATCTTGCTCCCTGGATTTTGCTGTTTCTTATTCCTACTATTACCATGCGCAGCTTTGCTGATGAATACAGGGGAGGCACTTTTGAATTGTTAAAAACAATACCATTAACACCTTCGCAAATTGTATATGGTAAATTTTTCGGGTCCCTGCTCATAGTATTTCTTTCGTTAATCCCAACAATTATTTACGCAGTGTCATTGCAAGCTCTGAGTGCAGTTGGCGGGCTCGATGTTGGCAGCACTATTGGCAGCTATCTCGGTTTATTAATGTTGGGTGCTGTATTTACTGCTATTGGCATTTGCACGAGCAGCTCCACAAATAATACAGTTGTAGCATTTATCAGTGGCGCCTTTGTTTGCTTTTTATTGTATACTGGTTTTGAAGCAGTAAGCAAACTGCCGGTATTTGCATCAGGAATGGATTATTATATTGAGATGCTTGGCATAAAATTTCATTACAACAGCATTAGCAAAGGTGTGATTGATTTTCGTGACGTGATTTATTTTACAGGTGTAATTTTTATTTTTTTACTAATCACTGAAAGAAATGTTGCAAGAAGATGAATTCGTTTTATTGTTTATCGTTTCACGTCTCACGCTTAAATAATTATGAAGGTTAAAAATAGATTACTGCAAAATAAATACTGGTGGTTCATTGTACTCATGCTTTTTCCTGTAATAACGTACTTGTCTTCTTTATTTCGCTACAGGATCGATCTTACGGCGGAAAAGCGTTTCAGTTTAACAACAGCTACAAAAAACCTTTTACATAATCTTGACTCAACAGTGAATGTAAAAGTTTTTTTGACTGGCGATCTGCCGGCTGATTATAGAAAATTGAGTATTGCAACTGATGATCTGCTTTCTGAGTTCCGGGATCTGAGCAATAATAAAATACAGGTGAGCTTTGAAAAATTGGGCGAGGGTTTGCCCGACAGTGTAAAAGCACAATTATATGATAGCCTTGCCACCATAGGGGTAGTGTTTGAGCAGGCAGAAAATATTTCTGCCGAAAAAAATAAAGCAACAAACCAACTGATCATTCCTTCGGCAATGGTGTCTTACAAAAATCATCCTCCATTTGTAATCGACTTACGCAGCAGCAGGAAGGTCTTTAAAAACTTTAATGTAATTAATGATGTGCCACAGGAAGACAAAGAAGCTACGCTGAATGCTGCAGAGGCTTTGCTTGAATTCAAGTTTGCGAATGCTATTGATAAACTAACAAGAAAATACGTTCCCGTTGTGGCGTATGCAATTGGTAATGGTGAACCTTTACCTGTAAGAGATTTACGCGTGAATGATTTGGGCATGAGCTTGCAAAGTGATTACCGTATTGCAATTTTTGATTTAAAAGAGGGCTATCCTGATGCCACACAAATTGATGCATTATTAATTGTAAAACCCTCCAAACCTTTTACCGATGAAGATAAACTGAAGCTTGACCAATTTGTAATGCATGGAGGTAAAATTGTGTGGTGCATAGACAAATTGTATGCGGAACTTGACAGTCTTATGCGCAGCCAGAGCGATTTTGTTGCGTTTGACCGTAATTTGAATATTGATGATATTTTGTTTAAATATGGTGTACGAATTAACAGCGACCTGTTACAGGATCTTAACTGTTCAAAGATACCTATAGTAACCGGCCATAATCCTGATGGCAGCCCTGTTATGCAGCGCGTGCCATGGCCATACTATCCTTTTCTTGCTTCAACAAACAATAATCCTGTTTCAAAAAACCTGGATCGAGTGTTGCCAATATTTCCATCAAGTATTGACACAGTACATGCTCCTGGTATACGAAAAACAATTTTACTGGCAAGTGATACCAACAGCCGCGTTTTGAGTTCGCCGGCGATAGTAAGTTTAAACAGTATAAAAAATTCGTCAGATTTTCTTTCTGAATATGATATGCAGCCAAGCAGGAGCTATGTACCTGTAGCCGTTTTGCTCGAAGGAAATTTTACTTCCTTATTTGCGAATCGTTTAACAAAAAATATACAGGACTCCGTTGCAAATGCATCAGGCAAAGGGTTTACGGGTACGGCAGAAAAACCTGCAAAACAAATTGTGATGAGTGATGCAGATATAGTTACTAATGCGATAAGTCCAACATCAGGCCCATTGCCAATGGGTGAAGTGCCGTTTGAGAATTACCGGTTTGCCAACCGTGAATTTTTTCTTAATTGTATTGATTACCTTGTAAGTAACAATGGTATTTTCCAGGCAAGAAATAAAGACTTTACACTGCGTTTACTCGATAAGAAAAAAGTTGAAGAGCAACGCTCTACATGGCAATTCATTAACATCGTTGTACCAGTTGTTGTGATACTTTTATTTGGAGCTTTATACCAGTGGAGAAGAAAACAGCGGTATAGTGTTTGAATCATTTTACCGGGTATTTTTTTGTCCGACATCATTTTAAAACTGTTGAATTAAGATTAAGCCGTACAAGAGTGCGACGCAAAGAACGCTTAATAGTAATTCAAAAGTTTAGTTCATAAAAAAATCTTCGCATGACAAGCCTTTAGCCGGACAGTAAAATCTGTATCGAATGACCACCAATCAATTGATCGCGTATCTTGTATTTGGCATCGTGCTTATAGTGGCGCTTGTATTTGACCTTGGATTGCTCAGTAAAAAAAGTACAATCGTCAGTATAAGAACGGCAGTAAAACAAACCCTCTTCTGGGTTGGATTGGCGCTGGCGTTTTTCATTTTTATGTGGGTATACGAAGGACAGAAACCAGCACTGGAATATATAAGCGCTTACCTAATGGAGTGGAGTCTTAGCATTGATAATATTTTTGTTTTCATTCTTATATTCAACTCTTTTGCAGTTAAGGAAAAATATTATCCAAGAGTATTACTGGTTGGTATTTTGATGGCAATTGTTTTCCGGATAATATTTATTACGATCGGTGTTGCCCTTGTTGAACGTTTTGAATGGATATTGTTGCTATTTGGAGCTTTTCTTGTTTATACAGGTTATAGAATGTTTAC
>DATBFI010000557.1:0-3828 GCA_036558585.1 Chitinophagaceae bacterium | reverse complement strand
TCTACATCTTTTCGAAGAAGAAGGTTGTTCAGGTGGTCCTGTCCCCTCAATCCAACTCCTATTATAGCAATTTTAACGACACCCTGATAACCAGCCATAAGCTTTACTGAAAGAATAACGCTGAAGCCTGCAGTGGCAAGCGCCGAGTTTTTTACAAATGTTCTTCTGTTCATATTTGAAAATTTGAAGTTTTTTAAAATGTTAGTTTTTAATCGAACACGATGGTGCCGAATTTTTCGTAGTCATGAAAATTATCGTTTCTTACTGGCTGCCATGTCCAGGTAATCTGCGCTTCATCATAATCAATCCGGTAAAAATTAGCACCCCACCTGGTGCCTTTTTTTGGAGGGACATTTTTCATTGGTGCAAGCAATGCATAGGGAATAAAAAATTCTGCATTCCAGGAAATGACTGTCTCGCCATTTTTATTTACTTGTGTGGCGTGTTTTGTCCGGCGAATGCCCTCATAATGCCAGGGCAGCCATCCAAAAAAATTTCCTTTAAGGTTGGGGACCAAAATTGGTAATTCATAATTAAGCGGCGACAATTCATATTCAAAATACAGGGGAACAGTTTCATCCGTCCGGAAAAAAACTTCAACCACATCCTCGTTATAGAGATCCAGGAAATCTGCTTTCAGTGTAGCTGTTATTTTTTTGTCTTCGCAATGATAAAGGCAATAAATGCCTGAATCTGAATAAAGCACTTTTACCTTTGTTTGATATGCAAGGTCGGCACTGTTGCGCTTCGGTAGTGTAAGCCATTCTGTATTGTTCCAGTTTGAAGCACTGCCATCGCCAGTAATTGCGAAATCTTTTGAGTATTTAACTTTCATTACTCCTTCCTCCACGCTGTCAGAGAATGATCTTATACCAGTCTGCTCTAATAATCCGAACCCTTCAGATGTTGACAGTGAACGATCAGTGTTTATGAAACAACTAAGAAACACGGCGGGTAAGAAAAATTTATTCATATTCAAACAAGCAAAAAGAAATTTCAGAGATAATTGTTCCCATTCAGTTTAAATCATTACAAGCTTTTTAAAAGCACACTCAAAAACATTACTTAATTTTTTATTGGACCAATATATTTTTTTGCCACTACCAGGTGATCAAATTTTATATAACTGGAAGGCGCATCAGGATTATCATGATAAAATTCAAACCAAAGCCAGTTGATGTTCAGGTTCGCATCTGTCCTCCATTGAAAACCTGGAAAGGGTGGATCAGCAGGGTTATTGTACCATTTATCTTTCAACCAGTGACCATTAGGAAATCCTTGTCCCCAATATCCCACTTCGATTCCATTTTGCCATATTCGCAGCTCGCCGTTATGCGCCGTTACAGGGTTGTTTAATTTTATCATGACTTCCACGCATATCCATTCATCTAAGGTGTTAACCGGTGCAGTTGAGGCAGGAGAATTTTCAGAACCTGCGCGACCTTCATTTATCATAGTATTTCCATAACAGGTATTACCACCATCATAGCTTTGCATGCCTCCCCAATACAGATAGGTATCCATTCCCGGTGGGCTTGTTTTCTGCCACACCGTTTCGTAAGCAATACTCAACCTGCTGCCACTGAGTCCACAGGTGCCTGCCCGGGGAAAAGGATAGTCTATAGCAGGGTTATATCCCCCAAACCATACTCCTTCATGATGAAAATATCCGCGTGATGTGGAAGGATATTTTACATAATAACGGATATAAACCGTGCTGTCAAAACCAGGAGCAAAGTGTTTAAACAAATGACACCCATCATTTGCATCACCTGTTTTACTTGCCATTTTTAAAGAGTTTCCTCCAACACTTCCATGCGGAACATCGCTGTCCAAAGACATACCTGCAACATTTTTTTTGTCATTATACCTGGTGAGAAGGTTAGCCATTCCATCTTCAAACTTTTCGACATATAATACATCGGGATCGCTCTCAATATTAACATCACCAGGATATAGAGATGCAATGTTCGAGGAAATATCAGGAGTTTTCTGTCCTTCTGATTTTGAACAGCCCAAAAGCAGGAATGCTATTAGCAACCTTGTACTCATCGGTTCTTTATCACACAGTTTTATTGGTTAAAGGAATTGCTTTTATACTTTTCCATATAAGCCTTCAATTTTTCCAAATATCCTTCCATATCTAATTGCTGTTCATCATAAATAAGATAAGTCATATCAGGTCTGCGATTTGCAAAATGCCTTGCCCTGTCCTGTTCGAAAAAATATTTTTTTCCTGCTGTTTCCATGCCTTTGGGTAATCTTGTTTTCTCCCATACATTCACGAGGCTATTGAATACCGCAGCCCGCTGTTGCAAATTATTTTCCACAATTTTTTGTGCTCTTTGTAAATAATAATATGCGCTATCCCTGTTTAGAAATGTTTGATTATGGGCATCCTTGATCGCATTCTCTAATTGTGACAAATCAAGATAAGTTTGACAGGTATGATGAACTAACTGAGCGATAGATTCAAATATTTCGAAATCATAAAGATGTTTAACGCCTGCTTTTTTATTTGCTTTGATTATTGCTAATGCCCTATCCATGTTCTTTAACTCCTCATTAGACCTGCTGATCATTTTATTGTATTGATTATTCCAGTAAGGATCATATTCTAAAGCATCTCCTTTTGGCAGGTCAGGCAAATAAGTTTTACCCACATCTCCAAAGTGCCAGACCTTTCGCTCAAATGTATCCCAATAATAATAAGCTGCTTCATTCAAAAGATCAAAGAGCTCATCCATATCAACAGAGGCTGTTCCATAGTAATTCCTGAAAAATGTTTCTTTGAATTCCTTCGAATCCGCAGAATGACCATTCCATGAAAATTCTGCGGAGGTTAGAAAACAAAGCATCCACATTTGATTATGTAAGCCGGCATCATCCCAGGATGTGCGGATCATTCCATCAAATGCGCCTGAAGCAGAGGCTTGTTTTAGTGCCTCGTAAGAATGTTCAAGACATCCCGCTTCTTTTCTCCTGCCCTTTAGTTGAGGGTAAGCATTGGACTCCGTAGAGGTTCCGGTACCCGTATCTTCAATAACAAAGTCCTCCTCCTGGTAAGAATAAGGCAGGAACAAAGGCTCTGTGCCCGGGTTGGGATCATAGAAAAAAACCTTGTATCCGAGACTTCCTGCTTTTCTTGCACTTTCAATGCCCACTTCGCCCATATCTTCGGTAAGCACCAAACCTTTATTTGGTGTGAACTTGTTACCCGCATACGCGTCCAGTAATCCCTTAGGACTTTCCCATATCATCGGTTTTCTTCCCTGTGATAAAATATACCTGGCACACTTATCAGCAAAGAGATGATAAAGCCCTTTTTTGCCAATTTCATTTGCTTTTTTTGAACATTGATCACAAAGACCCAGTTCATAAGTTTCATCTGAGCCGATATGGATATATTGTGAACCCTTTGTCGCATCCATTGCATCTTTCCAGAGATCAAACAGCAGATCATAGGAGCCTTCTTTCAGGGGACAAAACTCCCAGTTGGATGCACCTATTTCTCTTAGGTGCGCAAACTGCGGCCATTTCAAAATGAAACTTACATGGCCAAGCCCTTGTACAAGTGGTACGATTTGAACATGATATTGTCTTGCATAGTCCGTTAATTCCTGTATTTCTTTTGGCGTGAAAGCGCCGGGAGCGCCTATTTCAGGATGGCTTGGATAAGCGAATTTATCTTCCCACTCCCAAACCAATATATTGATTTTGTACCGCGCAAGCTCTTTGATAAAATTTTGTACATAAGACAGTTTATCCTGGTGGTGTTTGGTATCGTAATGAATCGCCCGTTCCGCTATATCGGGCCAATCTGTAATT
>DATBFI010000556.1:0-7326 GCA_036558585.1 Chitinophagaceae bacterium | reverse complement strand
CGGGAACACTTGTTTTAAGAACCGGTCCCTCTGGAGCAAGCTTTTTCAACCGTAAAAATTCCTTTACTGCTCCCAAACCATTTGGTGCTGTTAATTCCTCAACAATATCATGTTTACCTCTTTGATCATGGGCCGCAGGTCCAAATTTTCTTGTCTCCGTTTCATTTGCACGAATGCCTTTTATATAACCATAAAATGACAAGTTGAAATCAAGACGTGTTTGTTCACCGTCAGTGATCACATCAAGTCCTGATGTAACCTGGTCATGTATTGCAGCAATAACTGCGTCTTCGATCATTTCTTCAATATCTGCTGCACCAAAGCTGCTTAAATTATGTGTTGCAAATTCAAGCCATCCGGGAAAAGGATAACTTCCAATTACTGTTGTTCTTATTGGTATTGGTTGCATGCGAGTGTTTTATAAATTATCTGTCAAAACAAAATAATTGTTGGGGGTTCTGGTAAAACATTTGATCAAAATATTTTGTCAAACTCCTTTTATTTAATTCGTCTTTAAATGTAGTTAGTAAAAAACTTAATCCCGGCTTGCCATTGTAAGAACTCCAGTAAGTATTGCGCGCCATGTCCATCCCGATCACGATACGATTTGAATATTGAGGCAACAAATTTTCAAGCAGGGTATAGGTCCAGTTCTCCTCGCCTTTTTTCCAGCGAAAATGACTATCATATTCAACATACACTCCTGTACGCATCAGTTCTTTATGATAACCGAGATCTTTGTTTTTATCAACATGTGATATCACAATGTGATTAAGATTCGCGCCAAGCTTTGAAAATAATTCTGCCTGTGCAATTGCATGTTTCCCGCTGTTGGTATGAGTAAGTATAGGTGCTCCCATTTCAAGATGCGCATGCACAACCGCTTCAAAAATTTTTTCCTGGTGTGCTGTGATCCTTTCATCACCCGTGGCCAGTTTAATAAGCCCCGCTTTATGCGATGTGCGTTTTATAATGGGGCACCCGTAGTCATATTCGTCAATCCCCTCGGTTATATCCTTTACAAAAAGCAATGCGAGTTCATCAGCAGATAAATGATAACGCCAGTGATTGGGCGGATAATATATTTCAAGATGAATGCCTGTTGGTGCAATGATGTTCACATTCGAGTTGCGTGAAACAGTTGCAAGTTTTATAACGTTTCTTCCGCAATTAGCGGGCATAGTATCTACAACTGTTCTTCCACCCCGCTGATAAAATTCTTTTAATTCAGCAGTGATAAGTTCAGTATTATTTAAAATAAAATCAGGATTGGCAGTCGTCGGAAAACTTTCTTCGATAACTATATGCTCATGCGAATATGTTAAGCCCATTTCATGTGGCGGAATATCCTGCAACACAGTTCGCACAATAGACATGATGTTATGTGTTGATCTTGTTTTTAATAAAATTATTTTTCCAGCCTTGCCGTGTTGTATCTGCTTCAACAGAAGGCAACTCCAATATTTGCCCAATCTTTAGTAATTGTTCTCTTAATAATTGAACATCTATAAGGCTTGCATCGCAATCTTTTTCTAATGATTGAACGGCTGCGAGACCCGCTGCCTGGCCCATGCTCATTGTTTGCGCCATTGAACGGCATGAGGCATGTGCATCATGTGTTGCAGAAAAACATCTGCCCACAACCCACGCATTTAAACTTTTTTTAGGAACAATTGCTCCATAGGGCACGCCATACACGCCACTACCCGGAATATATTCCCAATACGTTTCATCTTCTCCACCTTTTCCCTTCCTGTGATCTTCTATTGGTGCGCCGCAAAGAAAAATAGTTGAGCCAGGTATTTCGCCTTCCAGGCACTCCTCTTTGGTTAGACGATGTTCACCGTATACTCTTCGCGTTTCTCTTACGCCGATCTGGTTTGACAATCCAATGATCTTTGAGTCTTCATATCCCGGCACTTCTTCACGAAAAAATTTTTCATAAGCGAATGACTGAACCCTTCCTTCAATTTCGGCTTTTGTTAATTCTTCAATTTTCAAAGCACTCAAATCAGCTACCTTCACAGCAACTGTTGAAATACATTTCGGCTGACACATTTCATGTGCCGATCCTTCTTTACGGGGCAATGGATGGGTTTTATTTTCAAAGGCTGTTTTCATTTTTTTCTTCAGCATTTTATTGCCACCTTCCTTCTCATATTTTTCCAGGTCCACATTGCACATTCTGAAAGTTGTTGTCATACTTTGGGCGGGATCATTTTCTCCTGCCAGTTCAAAATCGTATCCCGCGAGGTAACAAAAATCTGCATCACCACTTGCGTCAATAACTCTTCTTGCCAGTACTTTATAAAATCCCGATTTGTTCCAGAAAACGCATTCAATAAATTCTCCCTGCTCACGCACAACATCTACTAAAGTTGTGTGCAGTAAATAGTGAACGTTGGCTTTGAGTATTAACCGGTCCCATACAAATTTTAAACGCTCAGGATTATAATTTACGCCGGTTCCTGCGCCATATGTATTTGGCCTGAGAAAAATATCATTTGTTTTATCAAGCTCATTTACAACAATATCCGGAATACCACCGACAATTTTTTTTGAAGTTGTTCCGGGGGTAAAGAATCCGTAAAACGTATCGAGCATTTGTGTGGAAGTGCCTCCGGGAAAACCATATCTTTCAACAAGTGTCACCGAAAATTTTTTTGATTGCGATGCGGCCAGCGCGGCCACGCAACCCGCGGAACCGGCACCGATTACGAGAATATCAGTTTTTGTAAATAATGGGATTTTATGATGGTGAAAAATGTCTGGCATTTTAAATATTTTGTGTGAGCAGTTTTTATTCTTGCTCACCACCTGTTTTATGTTACTATTACCCGTTTAAGATATAATTTGAATTGTAGTCGACGGGATTGGTGTGTTCCGATTTTATGTATACAACCTCATGGTTTCATTAGAGAGGGAAAATTACGCACAAAATTTATAACTCAGCACGATAAAAATAGACCGGGTAATTATGGACGATCTCATTGGAATAAAGCAATTGAATCATGAGGTTCACTGGTATTTAAAATTATGTTTTCTTAGAAAAAAAAATTACTTTAGAAAAAACAACCACATGAAATACCTAAAGACCAGAGCCAGCTTATTTCCAATAATTGCTACCTTGGGTTTTATTCTCGGATCTTTTTATAGTCCTAAATCGTTTTCGCAAACTGTTAAAGTATTTTCAATGAAAATTGATGCAACGAAATTCCTCGATTTTGAAAACCATGATCTTCTATTGTTAACCTTTCGTAAGGAGTTTATTGGCAGCAGGTACCTGGCCGAAGGAAGAATTTCACCTTCCTCCATGCCTAAAAAAATAAGATTAAAAAAGCATTCTCATTCGTCATTTACCGGAGTTAATCTAAGAGTATTGGGCTTGCCTAAGGCCGATATAACTAAGTTTATTTTGGATTTAAGCAGTACAGATGGAATTGATTTGAGAACGCATGCCTCTGAATATGATATTATTTTTGAAGCATATAAAGAAACCGAGGATTCGGATGCTTATGTAAATTATACAATTCAGGCACAAAACAAGGCTACCCGGTCAATGGCAACGGCAAAGGGAAAAACGAATCCATGTCCGCCGTGCACCCATTAAAATCTTTCTTTATTCTAAAAAATGCTTACAGTTATTTTAAACTGGATGGAAGTATGGGCACCATTGATACCTTTATATGTTTTTATAGTAAAACGTCCTGATGAAAAACATCTTGAGATTATAGCGGCTTATTTACTTACGTCACTTTGTATTAACCTGATAATCGATGTAAGCTGGCTATTTAATAGTTGCATGCCCCCGGCATTAAAGAACAATAATTTCCTTTATAATATTATTTCCGTTTGCAGGGTTTTCTTTTTTGTTATTTTTTTTATGAACACAACTTCCTTACTATCAAAAAAGGTATATAATCTCTTTCTCGGATTGTATGTGTTGTTGTTTGCCATTTATTTTACTTTTTTCGCTGATTTTTTTACTCTCAGCTCTATGTTACACAGTATTGAGGCATTGGGTTTACTGGCATTGTGTATTCTCTATTTTACCAGGTTGATTAAATCCGATGAAGTTTTTTTTGGGTTTGACCCCTATCTGATAATTATTTCCGGCCTCGCTATTTATGAATCTGTCAACTTTTTTGTTTTTTTATTTTACAGTTATCTTATGGAAAATAGCGGCCAGGATTTTGCTAAAGTGTTATGGAGAGTGCCTAATATAATTTTTCTTGTTTTCTGTTTATTTATTACAAGAGCATTTTATGAGCGACATAATCAATAACATTAAAGGCATAGAATATTTAATCATTATTGGCATTGGCACCATGTTCCTGCTGATTATCAGTTTCCTTCTTTCGTTTAACCTTAGTCAGCGCCGCAAATTTCAATACCGGCAACAAATGCAGGAATTAAAAGAAAGACAGCAGAACCAATTGATAGAAGCGGCTGTTCGCAGTGAAGAAACGGAGCGGCATAGAATATCAGAAAAATTGCATGATGAAGTTGGAGCATTATTATCAGCCACCAAATTATTTCTTGGCCATATAAAATCGGAAAGGCTTAAGGAAGATGAACAGCAACTGCATTCAAAATCTCTTGAGCTTTTGGATGAATCAATTGAAAAGGTGCGTTCTATTTCACACAACCTTCATTCGTCAATCTTGAAGGAACTGGGATTAAATGAAGCTATAAGAAATTTCGTGCAAAAGATCGCCCAGGGAAGCAGTCTAAAGGCAACACTTGAAATGGACGATTCATACGTAACACATAACCCTGAAAATGATATCAGCATTTATCGCATTGTCCAGGAATTGTGTAATAATATTATAAAGCATGGTCACGCTACGGAATTGTTTATTGAATCGGCAGTAGAAGATGACGTATTAAATTTGACCATCAGGCATAACGGAAAAGGATTGAGCCAGGAGGAATTTGAAACGCTGCGGTATCAGTCCGACGGTCTTGGTTTGAAAAATATACAAAACCGTATTATATTACTGCACGGAAAAATTAAATTTGAATCAAACCATGATCAGCACTCCACTGTTCTGCAAATACCAATAAAATTGAAAACATGAACCCTATTCGTATTGCTATTGCCGATGATCATAAAATATACAGGGAAGGATTAAAGCTTTGTCTCTCTTCAGATAAAAACCTGAAAATAATATCTGAAACGGAGAATGGTGCGGACCTACTAAAAGCAATCGAACATCATCTGCCTGATATTATTATCATGGATTTGAATATGCCGGTAATGGATGGTATGGAAGCCACAAAAATCATTCGTAAGAAATATGAGCATGTAAAAATCCTGGTAGTGACGATGTATGATAGTGAGAAATTTGTTATATACCTTATGGAAAACGGAGCCAATGGATATTTACTAAAGAATGCTGAGCCTGCCGAAATAATAAAAGCCATTTACACAGTGCATGAAAATGGTTATTACTTTAATGATCTGGTCAATAAGATATTGCTTAAAAGCCTTGTTACGAAACATGACCTTAAACTTTCATTTAATAAGAATATAAAGTTGACAGAACGTGAACAGCAAGCGCTTAAACTGATCTGTGAAGAGAAAACAACTGAAGAAATCGCTCAAATACTTTCATTAAGCTCCCGCGTTATAGAGGGAATCCGCGAAAGACTCATTGAAAAAGTTGGTGTAAGAAATACTGCAGGTCTTGTAATGTTTGCGGTAAAAAATGGATTGACTGATTAAAAGATGATCAGTCAAAATTAAAACCTTACTTAAAGAGGAGAGAACAGGTGGTGTTTGGTACTTTGATCTAACTCATCATATTCAGCCTGGTCTATTATCACAATTTCCTGTGGGAATCCTTTTATTTTACTGGCAATAATTTTTATATACTGGCTTCCTTTCAGATCTGATGATTTAATATCCAATCTTCCTGAAACTATAAATCCAATATCCCTGCAATAGCTCTGGAGCCTGCTTGCAAGATTGATGCTATACCCAATATATTCCTCGCGATTAGAATCTTCGTAAGTGAGTTTATAAACCGAACCCGCTGAGATACCAAAACGAATTTTCCTGGGAATGTCAATAAAAGGAATTAACTCGCTTGCCCTGCTGAGGATTCTTTTATACTTTAGTTTTAAGAGCCAGAAGGTGGAAATAAGATCCAATCTCTGTTTCTCTGTAAAATCATTGTATCTCCAGATGTATAAAGCTCCATCTCCCAAAAATTTTGAATGCAGCAGCTCAGGAAGTTTCGGAATTTGTAATTGATTCTCGTCTATGTCTACTGCCCAGTGTGGCTTTTTACCTTTTATAGTATCGTCAATCTCGCGCAGAACATAATTTAAAAATTTAGGCACATATTCATGGACATCCGGCTGACTGAAAAATTTTGAAAACCCTTCTAAATCAAAAATTAATACGATTGCTTTTTCTGCAGGTGAGGCATTAGGTTTAAAAGGCGTAATTGTTGTTTTCATTGTACTTTACAATTCTGTCATCATGTTTTGCTTATTAAATATAGTAAATGAATGAACGAAACTGCAAGGCGTCGCCGGATTTACTACAAGTTGCCGAGGGAAAATTTTATTTACCTGCATTTTTATACAACTCCGCCAGGCGATGAGCATGTTCATCATAAGCACTTTCAAATAATTGCTTTGCTTTTTCATCCCCCACTATTGCAGATGCTGTAAGTACTTTGGGAGGCTGACCAGCCTCTGTTAAAAGCTGAGCCACCTCTGCTTTAATACTGTTAATAATAATTACACCACCAACGGTTGACCCGGGAGATACAGGTGTGATTAGTCCGTCAACAGTGATCATTGAATCACCGACAGGTGCGCCACTGTCTAAAACAAGGTCAGCAAAATCCGAAAGTTTTTTTCCGTCACTTCTTTTGCTTTTACTTTTTTCCAAATGAGCTTTTGTAACAAGTGCAACGACTTTAATCCCTTTTTGCTGAAACAATTCTGCCATTTCAACGGGAACAATATTGCAACCGCTTGAAGAAATAATTAATGCAGTGTCTTTTTTATCCAAACTAAAATTGCGGAGAATGCGCTCAGCAAGACCGGGAACGTTTTCAAGGAACATTGCCTGCCGCTGCCCATTTGCACCCACTACATTATTATGATATGTAAGCGACAATTCAACAATAGGATTGAATCCGGGAAAAGATCCGTAACGCGGCCACATTTCTTCTACCATAATGCGGCTATGGCCCGAACCAAAAACATGTACAACTCTGCCTGCTAAAATGCTTTGTGAAAACCAGCTTGCAGCCTGCAAAACAGCTTTTTGCTGCTGCTCTATTTTCTCAATTATCTCCCTGCATT
>DATBFI010000555.1:0-3403 GCA_036558585.1 Chitinophagaceae bacterium | reverse complement strand
TACAAAAATCATAGCGATTGCAGACAATATAATTCCTCATGAAAAGCGCGCAGGTGATAAACAATTTACGCAGTACTTTATAAAACCGGTTGATGCTTTTATTACGATGAGCGAAAAAGTAATGAAAGACTTGCGCAGGTTTACTCAAAAACCTGCTCAACAAATTGTACACCCGTTATATGATAATTTCGGTGAAAAAGTGGATAAGGCAACAGCACGGGAATATTTGAACATTAACTCAAATGAAAAGATCATTCTTTTTTTCGGATTTATCCGCAAATACAAAGGACTTGACCTGTTGCTTGAAGCAATGAAAATTTTAAAAGAAAGCTCAAAATCGGAAATCTCAAATCCTAAATTATTGGTAGCAGGTGAATTTTATGAGAACAAAAAATTTTATGATGATCTTATCAATAAACTCGGCATAGCAGATCAACTTATCCTCTGTACAGATTTTATATCGGATAGCGAAGTAAAATATTATCTCAGCGCATGTGATTTCGTTATCCAGCCTTATCGGCACGCAACACAGAGTGGTGTTACGCCACTTGCTTATCATTTTGAAAAGCCAATGCTTGTAACCAATGTGGGAGGGCTTCCGGATCTTGTTCCCGACCGTAAAGTTGGTCTTGTTTGTGAGCCTGCACCCGCATCAATTGCTTCACATATTCTTAAGTTGTATGAATTAGGTGAAGATTATTTTTTGCCGCATCTTCGCGAGGAAAAAAAGAAATATAGCTGGAGTGTGTTGGTTGATACAATTAAGGAATTAGCAGGTCAGCAAAGTCATTAAAGTCAGTCATTAGGTCATTAAATCATTGGAGAAATTTTTATGAATGACTCATTGACTTATTGACTCAATGACTTATTAAATTCTCTTTTAAATGATCCATAGAAGCAGGGCTCCCTTACGAATAGGTTTGGCAGGCGGTGGCACAGATGTTAGTCCCTACAGTGATGAATTTGGCGGGGCAATTTTGAATGCAACCGTTTCACATTATGCGCATGCGAGCATTGAGCCATTAAATGAAAATGCCCGCCTGTCAGACGGACAGGGAATTATTCTCCAAGCATTTGACAGAAAAGAAGAGCAGCATTTTGAATATTGTAAAGAATTACCAATTAATGGCAAGCTTGATTTGCTGAAGGGAGTATACAATCGTATTCAGAAAGACTATGGATTGCCTCGTTCAAGTTTTTGTTTAAGTACGTATGTGGATGCACCTGCCGGTAGTGGTTTGGGTACTTCATCAACATTGGTTGTTGCGATCATCGGTGCATTTGCCGAAATGCTTAAGCTGCCCTTGGGCGAATATGACATTGCCCATTATGCATATGAGATTGAAAGAAAAGATCTACGCCTGGCAGGTGGCAAACAAGATCAGTATGCAGCTACATTTGGTGGCGTGAATTTTATGGAATTTTATTCCGATGATAAAGTGATCGTAAACCCATTGCGTATTAAACAGGAATATTTGAATGAACTGGAGAATAATCTTGTTTTATATTTCACATCCACAAGCCGGGAATCTTCATCGATAATTAAAGAGCAACAGAAAAATGTACTGGAAAAAAATGAACGTTCGATTGAGGCTATGCACCTCTTAAAAGAGCAGGCGCGGATGATGAAAGAAGCATTACTGAAAGGGCGGTTGCGCGAAATTGGTGAGATACTGGACTATGGATTTCAGCAAAAAAGAAATATGGCAAAGAACATATCGAACAGCACTATTGAAGAGTTATACGAAGCAGTAAAAAAAGCAGGAGCAACTGGTGGAAAAATCAGCGGCGCGGGAGGGGGAGGCTTTATGGTTTTCTATTGTCCTGGTAACACCCGGTATAAAGTCATTGACACATTAAATAATTTTGGAGGGGAAGTAAAACCCTATCGTTTTACAAAACAGGGATTAACAACATGGACGATACAATAAATAATTAAAGTTATTGGAGATCCAATTGTGATTAATAGCTATGGAAAAGATTAAAAGTATTATTAGATCTTCTATCGCAGTAAAAGAAAAATTGTTGCAGGACGAAACACTGCAAAAGAAAATAGTTGATGTTGTTGAAGTGATCGCAACTGCATTTAATAATGGTAAAAAAGTTTTGTTTTGTGGTAATGGTGGCAGCGCTGCAGATGCCCAGCATTTGGCGGCAGAATTTTCAGGCCGCTTCTATAAAGACCGCAAAGCTTTGCCTTCTGAGGCTTTGCACTGCAATACTTCTTACCTGACTGCTGTGGCAAATGATTATAGCTATGATGTAATTTATTCGAGGATCGTTGATGGCATAGGTGTTAGTGGTGATGTATTGGTTGGCTTAAGCACATCAGGAAATTCGGGAAATGTTGTAAAGGCGTTTAAAACGGCAAAAGAAAAAAATATGATCACTATTGGTTTTACAGGCGAAACCGGTGGTAAGATGAAAGCGCTGAGTGATTACCTGTTTGATGTGCCATCAAAAGATACACCGCGCATACAGGAAAGTCATATAATGCTTGGTCATATTATTTGCGAGCTGGTAGAAGAGAAATTATTTGGCTCTCCCTAGCCTCCTGAAGGTTTAAAATCTGTTCATGTTTTCAAATAATTTACAAAATGTTACCTCCCCTTTGGGGGCAGGGGGTATAACAGAGGCGATCATATTAGCAGGCGGTTTAGGAACAAGATTACGTTCGATTATTCCTGATCTTCCCAAATGTATGGCTCCTGTAAATGGCAAGCCTTTTATTGTTTATGTTATTGAATATTTATATGACCAGGGGATTGAAAAATTTATTCTTTCCGTTGGATATAAACATGAAATTATAACCGGATACTTTGATTCAATAAAGACGCAACCTAAAACACAAAACCTGCCTGCGGGACAGGGAGGCTCAAAACAAAAAACTAAGAACTTATCGCTCACAACTCGCCGCTCACCTCTCACGATTCATTATTCAATAGAAGAAGAGCCATTAGGCACCGGAGGCGCAATAAAGCTTGGCTGCACAAGGGCTACAGAAAAAAATATTTTAGTTGTAAACGGAGACACATTGTTCAGGATTGACATCATGAAACTTTCAACTTTTCATCATACCTGTGATGCCCACTGTACGCTAACTTTAAAGCCGATGAAAAACTTTGACAGGTACGGAATTGTGGAGTTGAATAAGGATAATTCCATAAAAAGCTTTAAAGAAAAGCAGCATTATGATGAGGGATTGATCAATGGTGGTCTGTATGCTCTGAACGTAAATAAATTTCTGGAAACAGAATTACCAGCTGCATTCTCTTTTGAAAAAGATTATCTTGAAAAATTTTATAGGCAGGGAAAAATATTCGGGGTAGTGCAGGACGAATATTTTATTGATATTGGAATTCCGGAGGATTATCAGAAGGCGCAGCGGGAGTTGTCAGATGGC
>DATBFI010000554.1:0-7526 GCA_036558585.1 Chitinophagaceae bacterium | reverse complement strand
TGACTTGTTATGCATCTATGAAATATTTGACAGACAGTTTGATAGGATTAAGATATCTGGAACAGGGCGATACAGTAAAAATAATACCCGCAGGTGACCCTACTTTATTACATCCTGATTTTATTCAACAACCGGTATTATCGTTTTTGTCACATTTTGACAGTACCAAAGTTATTCAGGTTGCCGACAATAATTTCCAGGATGATGCCTGGGGAAATGGCTGGACATGGAATGATTATACCGAAGACTATATGGTTGAAAGAAGTTCATTGCCGATATATGGGAATGTTATTTCTTTTGATGGAACTGCAAATAAGTGGAACTCCTTTCCTTCAATCAAAGGACAAGTTATCGAAGATTCTTCTGCTAATAGCAACTCTTTTCTTACAGGCGTTGAGCGTGATATATCAACCAACACATTTAAATTACATTTCAATAAAACAAGTGCGAATAAAATAAATGTGCCATTTTATACAGGTAAAGGTGAAACCAATGTGCAGCTGTTACAGGCCGTCATCAAAGCAAAAATTGTAAGAGCTAAAGATCCTGCACCAATAAGCCTTCAAAAGGAATATCATATTATTTATTCACAACCCACCGATTCACTACTCAAAATAATGATGCATCGAAGTGATAATTTTTATTCAGAGCAATCTTTATTAATGGTAAGTAATGAAATGCTTGGCATAATGAATGATGAGAAGATCATTGATACATTACTAAAAATGGATTTCAAAGACATGCCTCAGCAACCCCGCTGGGTTGATGGCAGTGGCCTAAGCCGCTACAATTTATTTACACCGGAGGATTTTGTTTTTGTACTCAACAAAATGCGTAATGAACTTTTATGGAATCGCATAACCACCATTTTTCCAACAGGTGGCTCAGGTACCCTGGGCAAAACTTATAAAAATCTTGAAGGAAAAATATTTGCAAAAACGGGAACACTTAGCAATAACGCAGCATTAAGTGGCTATGTTCTTACAGATAAAGGAAAAACGCTAATCTTCTCCATAATGGTTGGCAATCACATGAGCAGTTCTGCAATTATACGGGAAGGGATAGCGAAATTCCTTGAAACGATTCGTGAAAAAGATTAGAAGCGACTTACCCTTTCAATTTTGCAGATATAACAACATGCTTCTGCACTTCTTGCATGTAAATATTCTACTTCGGGATGGGTATCAAATATCTCTTCTATTAATTCATCTACGTCATTCTCACCAACCAATTGTGTGAACACCATTTGCTGGTTAGCACTGTAGCCAATCAGTGTCAAATGGAAATGTTCTTTATCAGCTTTTAACTCCGGAGGGAAACGATAAACATCTTTGTATTCTTCCACTTCGGAAGCATGAATAAAAATGGGTCCTGGTTGATTGAATGCATTATCTGTTTCAAACGGGCTGTGACTTAATAATAAACGTTTGTCTTCATCTGGTTTAAACGGTTTTAATGAAACCCTGCATGGCCCATGACCAGTGGCTACCTGTTCCAGAACCTCGTGTCCAAAATCATCTTGTCCCTTGCTTCTGATTTTTTTCGCATACTCTTTTGATAACGGTATGATTTTAAACTTCGACATAAAAATAAATTTTTACTAAAAATTGGGCTATATTAAGCAATACTGATGTGACTTCTTACTCTCCAAGAGCATGAGCGGCTTCCCAACCAAGGATGGCTGTTTTACGTGTATTGCCCCAATGATACTCACCGATCAAGCCAGTTGATTTTATTACACGATGACACGGAATTAAATAGGCTACGGGATTGGTTCCACAAGCAGTACCAATTGCTCTTGAGCCATTTGGCAATTGAATATTTTTTGCAAGGTTCGCATAAGTGCTTACACTCCCAAAAGGAATACGCAATAATGCCTGCCATACCTTTAATTGAAAGGACGTTGCCTTTAAATGCAATTTTATTTGTGATAAATTACTCCAGTCATCGGTAAAAACTTTTAGTGCATTTTGTTGCAACAGGTCAGTTTTTTGATTGAAAGTGGCATTTGGAAAGAACTGGTATAAATTATTTAGTTCATCCGTCTCGTCTTGTATGAAAGCAATATGACAAATGCCTTTCTGTGTGGAGGCAATTATAACATCACCAAAAGGAGTTTCTGCATAGCTGTAATTAATGTGCAAATTTTCTCCGCCATTTTTGTACTCGCCCGGCGTCATACCCTCAATGGTAATAAACAGGTCATGCAAACGACCAGGACTTGATAACCCGGTTTCATAGGTTGCGTCAGAAACAGAGAGATTTTGTTTCAAAAGATTTTTTGCATGTTCTACACTAATATATTGTAAAAATTTTTTAGGACTTACTCCCGCCCATTCTTTAAATACTCTCTGGAAATGATAAGGGCTTAAATACACACTTTTGGCAACATCATCCAGCTCCGGTTGTTGCTGAAAATTTTCTTTGATGTAGTATATTGCTTTTTCTATGCGTTGATAATCTGTCATACCACAAAATTATTATGACATTGTTCCCATACAAACCCGATAGTTGCTAAAATCGTATTTACATAGAGCAATGGACTGTAATACTCGTGTTGACTTGAAACTGTCATTGCCCAATACCGTAAATTTCATATTTTTGCGCCCCCTTAAGAAAGATTCGGGAAACAAGTTACAAGAATCAAGATGTGAGTAAGCACCTGGCTTTGTGACCGGGCCTCACAACTTGAAACTCGGATGCGGATGTGGCGAAACTGGTAGACGCATTAGACTTAGGATCTAACGCCGTAAGGCATGGGGGTTCGAGTCCCTTCATCCGCACAAAAATTATTTGTTGATTGGTATGAAACTTGTTTCATTTTTTATCAGCCATTCAACTTAAAATCTATCAATTTTTTTTATCATGGCTACAGTAACTCGTGAAAACATAGGCCCCCTAAACGACAAAGTTATAGTAAGGTTAGTAAAAGAAGATTATTTACCCGCTTTTGAACAAAGCATTAAAAAATATGCGAAGACTGCTAATCTTCCCGGGTTTCGTAAAGGAATGGTACCGGCAAGTCTGGTGAAGAAAATGTATGGTCAGAGTGTGTTTACTGATGAAGTATTGAGAAAGGTAGAAAAGGAACTCAACGATTATGTGGCAAATGAGCAACTCGATATTTTTGCGCAGCCCCTGCCATTGGAAAGTGACTCACGCATGCTTGATCTTAATAATCCCAACGACTATTCATTTGCTTTTGAAGTGGGTTTAAAACCTTCATTTGATGTTGATATAAAGAATATTCTTGTAACACGTTATCAGGTACAGGTTACAGATGACATGGTAAATGATGAAGTAAACCGGCTAAAAGTTCGTCATGGAAAAATGACAGAGCCTGAAACTGTTGATAATGATGAAGACATTCTGAACCTTCAATTTATCGAGACAGACGAAAATGGCAATGAGATTCATGACGGCATAAACAAAACGGATTCTTTATTAGTGAAATATTTTTCACAGGATACGCGCAATCAACTCCATGGAAAGAAAAAAGAAGATAGCATCATCATACAATTGAGTAAAGCTTTTGAGGATAAGGAAAGAGAATTTGTGATGAGTGATCTTGGACTTGATAAAAGCAATACCACTGAGGCTGCTAAGTTTTTTAAAATAGTAATTGCAAAAATAGGTTTTGTGGAAAAAGCTGAAATGAATGAAGAACTTTTTGAAGCGGTTTATCCTGGCCGCGGTATTAATTCCGAAGAAGAATTCCGTAATGCGGTAAAAGTTGAAATCGAAAATTATTATAATAACCAAAGCATCAACCAGGTGCATGACCAGATTTATCATCATTTGATAGATCATACGCAGATGGATTTCCCTGAAAATTTTTTAAAGCGGTGGTTAAAAGATGGAAGTGAAAAATCGAAAACTGACGATGAGGCAGAAAAAGAATACCCATCGTTTGTTAACCAGTTAAAATGGACATTGATAAGTACTAGACTGCTTAATGACAATAAAATAACTGTTGAACCACAGGAAATAAAAGAGGCAGCTAAACAGCAGATTGCAGGTTACATGGGGAAGCTGTCATTAGACGAGGCCCCCTGGATGGACGAATATGCAAATCGTATGATGAAGGATCAAAAATTTGTTGAAGAAACTTACATGCGATTGCAAACCAATAAGCTTTTTTCTTTACTCGAGCAGCAGGTGCAGGTAAATGATGAAAATATCAATGCTGATGATTTTGCTGAAAAGCTGCATCACCACCATCATTAGATGCAATATATCAGAGTGATTAAAAATATTTTTGATACCGGATTAAAATAGATCCGGTTTTTTATTTTTAACATCACTCCTAAACGGTATATAACTGTTTTTGTAGTTCTGCATAGCATCATTATCTTTAGCCCTTTGATAAATAAGAAGATTCAATAACATGAAAGAACTTATAGATCGCCTCACCGCCGAAGGGCTAACCGAGCAACAGGCCTACAAAGCCATAGAAGTAATAAAAGATTTTGCCAAGGAAAAATTTCCACTTTTTGCAGGTGCTATTAACAAGGTATTCGACAAGTACAATATAAAAGAGGATGAGGATTTTCTTGAGTAACCAGGTGATAGTATCACTTAGCAGTTGGAGAAGAGCTGCTTTTGAAACTGTTTAGCAAGCTGCGAACTGGTAACTCGAAACTGAATTCTGCCCTTTTGTCGGATAAAGTAGTTTGCATGGTATTTGGTATAACACTAAATTAATTTATCAAAAAATTTATCTACAATTGAAAAATAGTATTTATGGATTTTGGAAAGGAATTTGAAAAATATGCTGTAAAGCACAGAGGTATCAGCAGTAATACCTTGCATAATTATCAGCAACATAATATTACCAATCTTACACCTTACATTATAGAAGAACGTCCGTTGAACGTGGCAAGCATGGATGTATTCAGCCGGTTAATGATGGACCGCATCATTTTTATGGGAGAGCCTGTTAATGATTACGTTGCCAATATCGTTACAGCTCAGTTACTTTTTCTTGACAGTACAGATCGTTCCCGGGATATTCAAATGTATATTAATAGTCCCGGGGGAAGTGTGTATGCAGGATTAGGTATTTACGATACCATGCAATTCGTTACTCCGGATATTGCGACTATTTGTACGGGTATGGCTGCAAGTATGGGCGCTATTTTGATGTGTGCCGGTGTAAAAGGTAAACGCAGCGCATTAAAACACAGTCGTATTATGCTGCACCAGCCCAGTGGTGGTATAGGCGGCCAGGCTACAGACATAGAGATAACTGCACGCGAGATTAAGAAAACGAAACAGGAATTATATAACATCATTTCTTTTCATACAGGCAAGCCGGTAGAGCAGGTAGCAACTGATTGTGACCGTGATTTTTGGATGACAGCAGAAGAAAGCAAAGAATATGGATTGGTAGACGAGGTATTAATTAAAAATCCCAAAAAAGACAAGAAATAATAAAAGCAGTATATAAAACCTGCCATGACAGGCATAAAACAGCAAACAAAAGATAATATGGCACATGCAAAATATATTTTACAGACACCAATAGATGACGAGGAAGAAAAAAACGAAAAGGAAGAAAGGGAGGAGCAACGCAGTTCTTTTCTTTTAAAAAAAATGGAGCAGCTTTTCCTGCAAAAGCGGGCAGTGTATTTGTGGGGGATTATTGATGACAGGTCAGCAAAAGATATTGTTTCCAAATTGATGCTTCTGGATGCAGATAAACCCGGCGAGGAAATAAAATTTTATATAAACAGCCCTGGCGGAATGGTGACGAGTGGTATGGTAATGTACGACACAATTAAATTGATCAAATCACCAGTAAGCACTATTTGCATGGGATTGGCTGCCAGTATGGGCTCTATCCTGTTAAGTGCGGGTGTTAAAGGACGTCGGTTTGTTTATCCGCATGCTGAAATAATGATCCACCAGCCGAGTCTGGGGGGGTACTTCCAGGCGACTTCGGCAGATATAGAAATACAGGCTAATCAAATGCGCAAAACAAAAGAAATAGGTGCAAAAATTCTGGCACAGAACTGTGGCAAAACAGTAGAGCAGATCATGAAGGATTTCGATCGGGATTATTGGATGGATGCCAAAGAAGCTGTCACTTATGGCATTGTTGATAAGATTATAGAGAAATTATAAGGAACTGACGTTAAAATTTTTCTCATGAGAACCACTGTCTCCAGTGGTTTTCTTATTTTTGTAAGCTGATGTCCTTTGAAACGCAAAAAACATTGAATCTTTTATGGCAAAACAAACAAATCTCCATTGTTCCTTTTGTGGTCGCAGCCGTGATGAAGTAAAAATACTTATTGCGGGGCAGGAGGGCCATATTTGTGAAAATTGCGTTGAACACGCCCAGGAAATCATTATCCAGGAGCTTGAGCAAAGGCATGAAGTACAGACAACCCAGTATCGCTTTAATATTCGCAAACCGATTGAAATAAAGGAATTTCTCGATCAATATGTTATTGGGCAGGATGATGCAAAGAAAATATTATCCGTAGCTGTGTATAATCATTATAAAAGGATTACTCAAAAGCAACAGGCCGATGATGTGGAAATAGAAAAGAGTAACATTATAATGGTAGGTGAAACAGGAACGGGTAAAACATTGTTGGCAAAAACAATTGCCCGCTTATTGAATGTTCCTTTCGCTATAGTGGATGCTACCGTTTTTACCGAAGCAGGTTATGTTGGTGAAGACGTGGAGAGCATGCTAACCCGTTTATTGCAGGTTTGCAACTACGATATAGCGGCAGCAGAAAAAGGGATTGTATATATTGATGAGCTTGATAAGATTGCAAGAAAAGGAGACAATCCATCCATTACACGTGATGTAAGCGGAGAGGGCGTGCAACAGGGCTTGTTAAAAATGCTGGAAGGCACAGAAGTGCTGGTGCCCCCGCAGGGTGGCCGCAAACATCCCGAACAAAAAATGATCAAGCTAAACACAAGTAACATTCTTTTTATTTGCGGAGGTGCCTTTGATGGAATTGATAAAATAATTGCGCGTCGTATCAACACTAATGCTATTGGTTTTAATGTAAATAAAAATGAGCAGGATGCTCAGCGCCATAATCTTTTGCAATTCATAACAGCGCAGGATTTAAAGAGCTTTGGTTTAATTCCCGAGTTACTTGGCCGTTTACCTGTAGTTACACACCTCGATCCATTGGATGCACAAACACTGCGCTCTATACTGACAGAACCAAAGAACAGCCTGATAAAACAGTACACCCGTTTGTTCGGCTATGAAGGAATAGACTTGCGGGTTGCTGATGCAGTACTGGATTTTATGGTACAAAAAGCTCTTGAATATAAATTAGGTGCAAGGGGTTTAAGAAGTATCTGCGAACATATTCTTACTGATGCTATGTTTGAATTACCCGGATCAGGAATTAAAAAGTTGGATATAACATTAGACTATGCAGTGCAAAAAATAAGCAAGAGCAAGCTCAGTATGTTGAAAGTGGCATAAGCCCTTCAGGGTCCCTTGTGTTTCACAAAAAGAGTTTCTTATACTAATAAGAAAAGAAAAA
>DATBFI010000553.1:0-1504 GCA_036558585.1 Chitinophagaceae bacterium | reverse complement strand
GTGAAGAATGCCGCGGTGATTGGTTTCCCGGCACTGCTTAATATTCTTTGATTATTTCCGACAGTTTTTGGTGAGGATATTAAATTATTACACTTTATGCTATTTCAACATTACTTCCCGAATATATTTTACTGGTGCGCTTCCATAACTCAAAAATTTTTCATGAAAATCTTTCAGGCTGTATTTATTACCCATTTTATTTTTATACGCTTCACTTAAAGCAAGAATATCACTAAGGCCGGTAAAATAAGAACATAGTTGTACTTGTGAAACTGTTGCCCGATGATATTTTTCTTCTATCTGTGCATCCTCCTGGAAAGTTTCATTCTTTAATAATTTTCGAACGTCATCTTTTGAATAATTCAAACATTGAATGCCGTAATCAATCAAAACATTACTGCACTCGCGGAGGCGCCATTTGTATAATGTAAGCCAAAGCTCAGGAGCATTATTGCCCCACCCATTCTCGATCATCATTTGCTCACAATAAACAGCCCATCCTTCAACCATGGGTCCATTTTGAAAAACTGATTTTATTTTACTGCTTGATTTTTTATTATTGTATACTCCCTGCATGCAATGACCAGGAACACCTTCATGGATCGACAGAATTTGCAAAGAATAATTATTATATTCACGTAACTCGCTCTCTGCATCTGCAGGCTTCATTTTAGAAAGATCTGATACATTATAATAAGTGACGCCCGATTTTTGATACGGCGGCAGAAACTCAGCATTTGCTAAAGAAACTCCGGCCATGAATGCCGGCATTATGCGCACTTTCAAAGGCGTTGTTGTATCATAATTGAAAAGATCTTTGCTTATGATGAAATACTCCAGTTGATGGATAATATTGGTGGCCGTATCCACAACACCCCGGGGTGATGCATGCTGTAAAGAAATTTTATCAAGCACTGCTTTGATAAGCGCTAAAGAATCGGTTGGTTTTGGTATAGTGTTATAATATTTTGTCCAAAGATCATTTGCAAGACTAAACATTTCTTTATGATAATAATGTTTCGCAGAATCCGCCTTTGCAAACATTTGTTCAGGTGTGTAAGCTGTAACGAGATCATATTTGAATTTTTGAGCGAACAGTTCCTTACCTATTCTGAAATCGCGAAAAACATAATTTTTATCTGCACGTATTTTTCTTAAAAAAGAAATATAATTTTTGATTGCTGTTGTCGTAAGGGCAATATGATTTTGTAAAGTATCTTTTTCTGTCTTGCTTAGTGAAGAAGCTTTGATCGAATCTGAAAGTGCGTTCCCAAATACATCGAGGCTACCTTCGTTTTGCTGTATGGCCAAATCAGTATATTCTTTTGTTGGATGATCGATCATCTTCATTGCAGCAGCATAATAAGTATCTGCATGTTGTATATGTTTTGAAAGCGTTTGTAAACGTTCCGCAAGCGGCGCATAGTTTTGTGTGAGAATATAATAACATTCACCACCTAAATTATAAGAGGACGGGTCCCAATGCGAGGATTTGAAAGTATCA
>DATBFI010000552.1:0-3348 GCA_036558585.1 Chitinophagaceae bacterium | reverse complement strand
ACCGTAATCAATGGCGGAAACTGACACTACTGAGATTCTACTATAGACTAAAAATGAATTAGAAAAATCCCTGGCTAACATTGCCTAAGTGAACCTGTATTGTAACACTGTGACAGGCAATCGTTGTAAATGCTGATGTGTTAGTTTTTCTCATAAGAAATTGATTAGAAAAAGTAAGGTAAAAAATTCCCGCGAATAATCCTATAGAGCCAGGAAAATTTTTTGAACATTTGAAAATATCAAAAGCTTATTCAGGATTAGAAGAATTATATATGATTATTAATTTTTCTCATGTCTAAAGTTTCATCATTCGTAAAATTTCTGAAAATTATTTCACTGTATACGTTTTCTTTTCGCTACCGATTCCTTTGAGCGTAAGTGACTTCCATTGAGATGGCAGCTGGCCTTTTACCTGTGTAATTCCGTTTGGAGTAATATCAAGACCTCCAAAACCCATAAGCACAGCCTGCAATATTCCACCTGCACCTGTTGAAAAATATGGGTTAGTTCCACCCTTTGTTTCAGCTATCACACGAAATGGCGGGTTAAGATTGGGTTCATAAGCATCTTTAAAAAAATGATACGCTTTTTCACCATCGCCAAGACGTGCATACAACAAGGCAAATATGGCTTGCGTCATTGCAGGCGTCCCTTCGGTTGGCACGCGTGTTTCATAGTATTCTAAATCTTTTTTTATTTGTGCCCCATCTGTTATTTGCTTTAACGGGTATGCAAGAAGATTCACATCAGCCTGTTTTATTCCTTCGCCATTATAACTTGCGTGTTCTTTTGTAACACCATTCTCCATTTGCAGAATGGGGATATTAGCGGCAACATTTTGCCAGTCAGCATCAGGAGTAATTCCAAGAACTTTTGCTGCAGCAGTGGCTGCATTAAGATTTGCTTTTGCTGCTGCATTCGTGAAAGCATTGTTGTCAACATTCTCTGCCCATTCGTCTGCGGCTACTACGTTTTTTATTTCATATTTTCCAGGCCCATTTCTTTCTACTCGACTTGCCCAAAAATCTGCCGTTGCTGAAAGTATAGGCCAGCCTTTTTGCCTGAGCCACTCTTTATCCTGCGTTACGCAGAAATAGTTCCATGCGGCAAGTGCCACATCTGCAGTGATATGATGCTCAAACGGGCCACTCAATGCCCACACCGGAGTTTCCTCTACGCCGGTTTCCGCACTTTCCCATGGGAACATGGCACCTTTATATCCATGTGAAAAAGCATTCCGTTTTGCAGCCTCGAGTCTTTGATAACGGTATTCAACCAGGCTTTTTGCCATTTCAGGATGCAATACAAGTAGTGCGGGAAACATCCAGAGTTCCGTGTCCCAGAATACATGACCATTATAGCCCAACCCGGATAAGCCCATCGGAGAAGGCGAATATGCAGTACCCTCCCTTGTGAATGAATATAAGTGATACATCATGCTATGAACATCCTGTTGCGCCTGTGCATCACCATCGATGATAATATCACTCTTCCATAGACTGTCCCATGCTTTATTATGAAAATTAATTAAGCGATCTTGTCCCTCCAGCTTTGCAAAAATAGTTAAGCGCTCAGCTTCATTTAAGGGATCATCATGATGCGCAGAAGTAATTGAAGAACCTGCAATAGAGAAGTGGTAAGTCTCTCCTGCTTTGATCGATTTGGAAAATTTCATTAAATGCATGTTGTTATCCCACATTTCATGTATTACTTTAGGTTCGCTTCCGTGCGGCTCATTAAATAAAAAAGTGTTGGAGGCGCACATCAATAATTTGCCGGTTGGACTTTTTGCGGATGAGGTCAATAGACTTATGACCACATGAGGACGATCAATTTCATTATAATAATTCTGCACATCGCGTAATGCGTCAGGAGCTTCCATGATACTCGCACCTGTAATGGTAATATCTTTTTTTGCCGTGATGCTGATATCCATTAATACAGTAAACGGTAAATGACGCAGCGAATAATAAGTATATTGAACGGAGGCCTTGTCGCCATAGTCGAATGAAGTTGTAAATGCTGCATGATGCATATCCAGTTGCTGTTGAAAGTTGGAAACGCTTTTTGCATCTATGCGTTTACCGTCAATATCCAGATACATATTAAGGAGGTTGAAGCTGCGCAAAAAATTGCTTACCCTGCCGCGACCATACAAATCATAAGCCCCGGCCAGCACTACATCTTTCACTTTGAAAGGTTCCGGCGATGAAACAATACCAATCATCCCATTTGCAACTGTAATACCATAGTAACCGGAAGGATCAACAGTACCCGCTTTAATGATCCAGGGATCCTGCGAGAACATGTTTTTCGATAAGCTCATAAAAAAAATAAAAATTATAAAAGTGAATGGTAAAAGGCCTTTTTTCATATAGCAGTTTTATAAATGAGGAGAGCTAATTTACATGTAAAATGATACAGAACAATCATCACTTTAACAACCTCTAAAAAGGAAGCTTATTATTTTTGACCACTTTAAAAATACTCATGAAAAAATTTTTATTGCTTGTCCTTATAATTTTCAGCACAGGCATTGTGCTTTACTTTATTCCTATCACCCAGGGTAAAACTTATATTATCAAGTCAAATTTTGATAACACTTTGTCATCTCTCAATAAACCCGCTAATTGGGAAAAGTGGCATCCTTTTGTAAGAACTCTATCCGCAAAGGATTTTAAAACATTCCAATGCATGCGGGATAGTCTGACTCATAGTTTTAGATTCCTAAACAGCCCGGATAGCATGGTAGTGAAAGCAATAAATCCTTTGCTCTATAACGTAGAACAATATAATGAACGCAGCATTTCATCTTATGCATACCAAATAATCCCATCATCAAGCACTAATTCTATAACAATAAGAACAATAGAAAAAGTTCCATTGTTATCTTATCTCTTTGCTTTGCCGGGTGAAAATAAAGGGAATGAAAGCGTGCTTGCACTTAAAGCATTTCTTGAAAATGAAAAAGCTTTTTACGGCTATAATATCCAAATTGAAAAAGTGAGAGATACTGTATTTGCCGTAACAACGCTGACCATATCTCAAAATGATCTTTTCAAAACTTTGCCCAAAGAATTTTCAAGGATCGATACATACATAAAAGAAAAGAACCTCATTCAAAAAAACTTTGCATCTGTTTCATACAATCCAACAGGCGATTCCCTGGAATTGATCTTAGGAATTCCGGTAAACAAATTTGCCACCGGCAACAAGGATATAAAATGCGTAAATATCCCGAAAGGAAGAATGTTAACTGGAAATTACCGGGGAAAATTTGGTGAACGTGAAAAAATTTATGAGACTTTCAGAAAATATACGCATGACCATTATTTGGAAGATGTAGGC
>DATBFI010000551.1:0-5040 GCA_036558585.1 Chitinophagaceae bacterium | reverse complement strand
TTTAAAGTTTTTTCCCGTAAAATGAAAACCAACAAAAATGGAATATCACTAATGTGATTATTCCATTTTTAGTTTGTATCTCTCTTCCCTGCCAACATTCCTATTCTAATAAATAAAAACCTCATCCTTTTTGATGAGGCTTAATAAAATTTAGAAGAAAAAAAATTACTTCACTTCTACTTCGGCGCCGGCTTCTTTTAATTTATTAACCATTTCTTCTGCCTCTGCTTTAGCGATACCTTCTTTGATTGGTTTTGGAGCACCATCCACTAATTCTTTTGCTTCCTTCAAACCAAGACCAGTTAAGTCTTTTACGATCTTAACCACCTGCAGTTTATTTGCTCCACCGTTCTTAAGAATTACATCGAAAGCAGTTTTTTCTTCAGCAGCCGGTGCAGCAGCGCCACCGCCGGCAGCAGGTCCACCACTTACAGCAACCGCAGCAGCTGCAGGTTCGATTCCATATTCTTCTTTTAAAATTTTAGCTAACTCGTTAACTTCTTTTACTGTTAAGTTAACCAGCTGTTCAGCAAATGCTTTTAAGTCTGCCATTTTTGTCAAATTTTTTCCGCCTTCATTGCCTGTGCTCCGGCGGAGGTTTTTAAAAAAATTTGTTGTGTATTATCTCCCAGGCTTGAGATAAGTTTATGTTGCAGGTTACAAGTTACATGCTGCAAGTTGTTCCTTGTATAACCTGAGATTTGTAACTTTTGCGGTTGCACGTTGCAGGGAACTTTCCTTGCAACTTGCAGCCTGCAACCTGTAACTTTTTACGCTTGTGCTCTTTCTTCTAATGCTTTTACCAGGCTTGCTAATTTGCCACCTGCATTTAAACCGCTGATAACATTCTTAGCCGGTGATTGCAATAGACCAATGATCTCACCAATAAGATCCTGTTTGGTCTTCAGCGTTTTCAACGCTTCAAGCTGGTTGTCGCCAACGAATACATCAGTGTCTATAAAAGCCGCTTTTAAGACGGGCTTCTCTGTTTTTGCATCGGAGCGGAAACTACTGATAATAAGCGCTGGCTCTTTAGCGCTTTCACTAAATAACAACGCAGTTACACCATGCAGGCTGTCATACACACCCGTATATTTCTTTTCGTCTATTGATTCAAGTGCCTTGCGGATCAAAGTATTCTTGGCCACTTTCATTTCCACTTTCTTGTTAAAACAAATTCTGCGGAGCTTTGTAACCTGTGCTACTGTTAATGCTTCGGTATTTGTAACATAGAAGTTATTATATTGATTGAATTTCTCTTTGAGAACTTCAATTACTTCACTTTTTTGTTCTTTTGTCATAACGCTTCTTGTTTATGCCGGCGAAGATTTTCATATTCACCGGAGCATTTGAATTCTACAATGTTTTAGTATCGATCGTAATGCCCGGGCTCATACTGCTGGCCATGCTCACACCTTTTACATAAATTCCTTTTGCAGTGGGTGGTTTTAGTTTAATGATTGCATTAATAAGTTCATGACTATTACTTGCAATCTTATCGGTCGCAAATGAGACACGCCCGATAGACGCATGAACGATTCCTGCCTTATCTACTTTGAAAGCTATTTTACCACCTTTAACCTCGTTAACAGCTTCTGCTATATTATTTGTAACAGTGCCTGTTTTAGGATTGGGCATTAGGTTGCGGGGACCAAGTATTTTACCAAGTTTACCAATTTTAGGCATAACGGAAGGTGTAGCAATAACTACATCAACATCAGTCCAGCCGCCTTCGATTTTCTGAATGAATTCATCCAAACCAAAATAATCAGCCCCTGCATTTTTTGCTTCAGTTTCTTTATCAGGTGTACTTAAAACGAGAACACGTTTTGTTTTACCTGTTCCGTGAGGGAGCGTTACTGTGCCACGAACCTGCTGATCAGCTTTCTTGGGATCAACACCTAAACGTATATGAAGATCCACTGAAGCATCAAATTTGGCAATGTTTACATCCTTTACCAATGTCGAAGCTTCTTTTAGGGAATAGACCTTGCTTTTATCGATTTTTGCTTCCGCTGCTTTTCTTTTTTTGCTAAGTTTTGCCATTGCTAATTTTTTTGAGGTTAATTATTTCTTCCAAGGCGCAGTACCTTCGAGGGTCAGGCCCATGCTGCGTGCTGTGCCGGCAACCATTTTCATTGCGCTTTCAACTGTGAAACAATTCAAATCGGGCATTTTGTCTTTGGCAATTGCCTCAACCTGTGCCCAGGTTACTTTACCAACTTTGGTACGATTACTTTCCTTGGAACCCTTCTGGATTTTAGCGGCTTCCATTAGCTGGACAGCGGCGGGAGCAGTTTTAATTATAAAGTCGAACGACTTATCAGAATAAACGGTGATGATTACGGGAACAACCTTTCCCATTTTGTCCTGGGTTCTTGCATTAAATTGCTTGCAGAACTCCATAATGTTTATACCCTTTGAGCCAAGGGCAGGACCTACCGGAGGTGCAGGATTGGCTTGTCCGCCCTTTACCTGCAGCTTTACAAAACCTGTGATTTCTTTTGCCATTGTTTATATTTTATTGGTTCAAACGTCCCGTTGTTTTCAGGACTCCCAAGATCAATAATTCTTAAACGAAAGAACTTTGGGGCGGCAAAGGTAGGGGAATGATTTTAGATTGCAGATTCCGGATTGCAGTTTTTTTTGAATTTGTGGAATTTTTACAAGCATTGCAAATATCTGACAACTCAGATTCACAGCAATCAAAAGTAAAAATAAGACAAGAAGGCCATGTTACATCTGTTTGAATAATAGTGAACTTCACACTATGAAGCATTGGCAACTACCAGTTTTTTATAACATCACGATAATCCCTGCCAATGGGAATAGATATTCCATTCACCTCAACCATTTCGGCTGTGTATGATTCGATCTTGCTTATTGAAATGATAAAAGACCGGTGAATGCGTTTGAAGAGATTGGCAGGCAAAAGAGCCTCTATTTCATGTGTACTCATTTTTGAAATATATCTGTTTTTTGTTGTAACGATACTGATATATTCCCGCTGACTTTCAATATACACAATCTCTGAGAACAAAATTTTCACTTTCTTTTTTTGTACGTTCAGAAAAATAAAATCCTTTTTATCCTCATTTTGATTTGATACCTGTTTTTCTCCTTGACTTCTTTTTACTTTATTCACCGCTATCAGGAATCGTTCAAATTCAATCGGCTTTAACAAGTAGTCTGTTACGTTTAGTTCAAATCCCTCCACTGCGTATTGATGATAAGCGGTTGTAATAATTACCGCCGGCGGATGTGTAAGCGTTTTTAAAAAAGCCATGCCTTTTAATTTAGGCAGATGAATATCTAAAAAAATAAGGTCAGTATCATGATCGCGCAAATAATCAGTTGCGAGGATTGCATCTTTAAATGCTTCCTGTAATTCGAGAAACGGTATCTGCGAAATATAATCCGACAAAACTTTTACTGCCAATGGCTCATCTTCTACAATGATGCATTTTATTTTAGACATGGCTTGCAAGATTGATTTTCAAAGTGGCTTTAAACACTGAATCGCTTTGTTGAACAGATAGATTATATCCCCTATAAAGCAATTCCAACTGCCGTCTCAGGTTAGAAAGACCAATATTTTCTTTTACACCCGATTGCTCAGAAAATACTTCAGCAGAGTTTTTTACAATAAATGTCAACTGCCGTTTACTAACTGAAAGATGAATATCTACAAAAGGATGATCTCTTGTTTCAGAAACACCATGTTTGAACGCGTTTTCTACCAAAGGGATCAACAAAAGTGGTGGAATGGCTTGTTTCATATCTTCAACATCATAGTTAAAATTGACACGCAAAGATTCATCATAACGCAATTTTTCAAGAGCAATATAGTCGGTCATAATTTTCAGTTCCTGTTCTATAGCGATATAATCTCCGGAGGTTTCGTAAAGCATAAACCGCAATATTTTCGACAATCGTAAAATGGACTCAGGAGCCAGGTCGCTCTTGTCTCTTGTGAGTGAATAAATATTATTTAATGTGTTGAACAAAAAATGCGGATTCGTTTGTGACTTGAGATAGTTTAACTCTGCTTCCTGTTTCTCAATACGCAATTGCTGTGCTGAGTTTTTTAATTTGATATAATTGTAAATATGCAGGGCAATAGCAAGAAGAAAAACTGATCCGACACTATATCCCATTTGATTTGATAACGCTTCATCTAACGTTGGATATACCTTCAGTTCAGTATAAACATGTAATGCTATTCCTAATAATCTCCATGCATAGGAGCCATAAGAATATAACATTAAATAAATCCACAGGAACAGGACCCCGAGAAGGATGTTGTAAACGATCGTTTTTCTCTTTCTCAGTACAGATGGAATGGTATATTCAAAAAGTATAAAATTGAGAACAATAGCATAAACAATTCCCCACATCCCATTGAACACGAGAGGAAAAAATTTCCCCGGATATTTTCCCACAGTGCTAAATAATCCCAGGAAGAAATAACCAAGCGCAACCCACAAATAAAATTTGATCAGCTTTATATCGATTGATCTTTTCATCTCTCTTTCAAGAGATAAATATCGGCAAATCTTTCCCTTTGAATAATGCAGTCTATATAATCGATTTTGTAGTATACCAGCAACATGGAAAGGTCAATCAAAATGTAAATGGTAAATGGTCAAAATGATGAATAACTCCTTTGAGATGTCTAAGCATGGATGCAATTATAATAATGGGTGTAATACTTTGGAGGAGTGTCTGCAATGAGCTGGTAGAAATAAAAAATCAGCAACGTCCCTGCCTTAATAATTAAGCCTTCCCGAGATTTGTTAAAATGTATCAGAAGAAAAATAATAAGTAACATAACATATAAATAAAAAATAAAAAAATCTTGTTTGTTCATACGCCATTCCGGGAACGGAAAAACCCCGACGCTGAGGAACTTGCACATTTGTTGAAGTTCACTTGTACATCGGGGTTCGGACAAAATATATTGCTTGAACTATGCAATGTAAACCGCAGAGGACTATGCTAGTTATATTCTTACCAGTCAGCCATGACGATGCAGACAGT
>DATBFI010000550.1:0-5699 GCA_036558585.1 Chitinophagaceae bacterium | reverse complement strand
TAATACCAGTCATGAAGAAACTCACACCAAAATACATTTGCAGTTTAAAAGAATTAGGATTAGCTATGATCAATGCTGCCATAATAGGATTTGATAAATCAATTCTTGAAGTGCCCGATATTGTTTCTGTATCAAAAATGCGAAACTAAATTTTTCTGTTCTGAAAAACATTTTCACTTAGGTAAAAGAAAATGATCGATCCTATCAAGAAATTTTTCATCACCTGTTCCAGATCTTTTTACAGTTTTTAAAAGCTGATCAATATAATTATTATATAAGCTGTAAATGATATAAGTTAAGTATGTTTTGTAGTCAACAACAAGAAAAAACGATTTACGGAATTCAATAATCCATTAAGCATTTCAAAAAAATTTTCTTTTTGCTGATTCAAAAAAATAATATAAGTTCGTTATCTGATACCGGTAAGCGGTATTTTGTATACAACCCTGATCCATTATCCTTCGAAGCTACATTCAATATCCCGTGTATTACTAACTGTTTTGTTTAATAATAGAATGCTCGTGTGTCAGAGATTTATTTAATTACAATGATCAGCATTTTTTTGTATAGCTCATCCAATATCGTGTTAGAACGTCCTGCTATCGCTGTAAAAACATCTTATTTGCTCTGATAATTGACTTGATTTACTTTATTCGTACCCGTGGATTAATTATTTTGATCATCTTTTGATGAATAAATAATCATTGATCTAAACATGTTTAATCTGTACCCTTATGAAACAGTACTCCCTTACCCTTAGAAAGCGTATCAATACTGTTTCTGATTTTATGTTTTTATTTTCCGTTACCTGTTTTTGAGAGCTTTTAATGTTGCACATACACTCGCCCGTGTTACCCTTGAAAACAAAGGCAGTCATCAACAGTTTGATGACTGCCTTTTTATGAAGCGATACATTAAAAACTAACTCAGTTATTACCGTCTATATACAAAACCTAAAAGAAGGCTGCCTCAACTTAATTTTGAGACAGCCTTCCTGTTTCTACTTTATACGCTATATTATTTTACACTACTTAAAATCTTCTGCCGTAACACCTTCATTCAACTTTACATCTTTTATTTCAATTGTAAAATCCTGCGAGCCCATTGGGGACTGCACAGAAATTTCATTTGTAAAAGGTATCATTATATTGCCGGTCTTTTTAAAATTGCTATGTTCAACTGATTGCTGAATTTCCTGCCCGTTTATTTTAAGCGTTTTATCTTCCTTAACAAGAAAGCCGCTTGCAGCATCATAATACTCAGTGGTCGTTCTGCCCGAAGGTGAGGTTACTTTTATTTTATAAGCATCGTTGTCTGCAACCTTTTCAACACCGGCAACTTCGAGTTTATATCCATTGGCCTTATAAAAAATTTGCTGAACAAATCCCTTTGTTTCCTTGTATTCTGCCAGCTCATCTTCAGAAAGATCCTGTTTGTTGCCCATTTGTGTTTGATAACCAGTGCTGCCATTGAACACCTGGTGCATCACAGATTGCCCGCCCATACTTATATCCATCAACTGGAGATTGGGTGCCATTATCTTTTGTGTTACATTGAGTGTATTGCCCTGCATGTTCATTTCACCGGTCATGAGTATAGAGTTTATTTTTTTTATTTCCGCTTCCCCGCCAACTGCTCCGATATATTTGGCAATAATTTCATCCGCACTTATATTAACTGCTGCAGCGGCTTTTGCTGTAACGGGTTTTGCAAGTTTGTCGTACATCTTAATATCATATCCTGATTTTGCTAAACCAGATTGCACTGCTTCGGCCTTGCCTACCACTATTATACGTGTATTGCTATAATTGAAATATTTTTGTGATACACGCTGTATATCATCTACAGTTACTGCATTTATTTTTTGCAAATAGGTCCGGTAAAAATCTTTTGGAAGATCATTTATAAGAATATTTCTTGCAAAGCTCGCCGTACGCGCAGGGTTTTCAAGGCCCAAGGCAAAATTACCATTGTAGATAGCTTTTGCATCTTTCAGTTCTTCGTCGCTCACTTTTTCAGCACGTATGCGGTTAATCTCTTTGAGTATTTCTGCTACTGCACTGTCTGCCTTTTCATTACGTACAGAAGCAGTTGCAGCAAATGTTGTTTGCCAGCGTCCTGCACCTATGCTCGAATAAGAGCCATAAGTAAATCCATGTTTTTCACGAAGATTCATAAATAATCTTGCATCGGAACTACCACCTAATATTTGGTTAGCTAATAGTACAGGGAAATAATCAGGACTGCTCATCGGCAAATCAACAAGATTCATAACAGTTAACTCACTTTGAACAGCATTTGGCACGTCAACAAAATCCACTTCTGTTTTGTCAGGGTTTTTTACTTCATTTATTTTAGGTAGCGTAAGCGATACACCTTTCCAGTCACTAAACGCTTTTTCTGCAAGGGCCTTTGCATCCTTCGGTTTAATATCTCCCACAAATGTTAAATAACCACGGGATGGTGTAATATGTTGAGAATAGGCTTTCTTTATATCATCAAGCGTAATATTATTGATGGTTTGTTCCGTTGCAAATTCACCATTTGGATGATCGAGTCCATAGGTTAATGCATTCACGACTCTTCCTGAAATTGCTTTTGCACTTTTTTCACTTGCCTTTAAATCCGTGAGTGTAAGCGATTTTACTTTATCAAAAGATTCCTGTGGGAACGCCGGTTTCCGCAGAGCTTCAGCCATCAGCATAAAAGCTTTATCAAAATATCTTGTAAGTGCTGATGCACTGCCGCCACTTGCATCAAGATTAACATCTGCCCCTATGTTATCCACTGCCTCATCAAACTGTGCTTTGCTCATGGTAGTTGTACCTTCACTTAACATTTGCCCCATCATATTTAATGTACCCGTTTTGCTGCCTTCTGTTACAGGGCCATAATCAATATAATAACTCGCCGTTATTTTGGGAAGTTTATGATTCTCTACAATTAAAACTGTTATTCCGTTTGGCAGGTTATACATCACAGGGTCGGCAAAAGAAATTACTGGCGCAGGGCCCGGCTTGGGTTGCTTTGTTCTGTCAATTTTTAATTGGGCCATCGTATTGATCATTAGCAAAGAACCGATGACTGCTATCAATATTTTTTTCATTTTATTTTATTTGCTATCGTTGATTGAAAGAATGATTTTATTGTTTTGCATTGTCATTTGATGCCTGCGGCAAATAATATAATACCACGCGCTGATCTTTATTCAGATATTTTTTTGCAACATCCCTGATTTCTTCACGTGTAATTTTTTTATACTCATCCAGCTCTTCATTTACATGATTGGTGTTATGATAAAATTCATAGCCTTCTGCAAGATTGCCTGCAACACCCAGCATGCGTGCATTGTTATTTACAAACTCGTTCTCGAACTGGTTGAGCAGTTTTTGATAATCCTTTTCACTGATAAGATCATTCTGCAGCTTTGCCACCTCCTCATCAATATTGTTCAACAGTGTATCAAGTGACGCATTATTATTAGGCAATGCATAAGTAATATAAGCACCATAATCTTCCAGTGAGTAATTAAAAGCACCTACCTGTAAAGCATTCTTTTTATCATCAACCATTTTCTTATACAGTTTTGAACTGGCGCCGGTTGATAAATAATCGGAGATCATATCGAGCACTTTTGAATCATGTGCGGCCATGCCCGGGGTGCGGTAAGCGGCCACAACAGCCGGTATTTGTATGTTGGCATCATGTGCAGAATCTACTATCTCTTTTGTAATAGCCGCTTCTTTAATATCCGGCTGAACAATGGGAGCACCCTTTGGAATCTCATTAAAATACGCGCCAACCAATTCTTTTGTTTTTGCAATATCAATATCGCCTGCTATGCTTAACACGGCATTGTTTGGAACATAATATTTTTTGAAGAAAGCTTTGAATTCTTCCAGCCTGGCTGCATCGAGATTGGCCATAGAACCAATCGGCTGCCAGCGATAAGGGTGTGCTGTAAACAACCGTTTGAATACTTCTTCAACAAGATGGCCATAGGGCTGATTATCGATTCGCTGACGCTTTTCCTCCTTTACAACTTCATTCTGTGTTTTAACACCAATGTCATTTATTACCGGATGGAGCATTCGCTCACTTTCCAGCCACAAGCCAAGTTCAAGATCATTGGATGGAAATAACTCGTAATAAAAAGTCCTGTCCTGCGATGTAGTGGCATTATCCTGTCCGCCGTTGCTTGAAACAATTTTGGAGAATTCACCCCGCTTAATGTTATCACTTCCTTCAAACAACAAGTGTTCAAAGAAATGTGCAAAACCTGTGCGGTTCGTGTCTTCATTCTTTGAGCCTACATGATAAAATACTGTAACTGCAACTACGGGCAGTGATTTATCCTGGTGAAGAATAACATGCAGCCCGTTGCTGAGATCATATTCAGTAAAGTCAACTTTCTGCGCTTGCGTACCCGCTGCCACCAAACAGCAAACAACAAGGGTAACAGATTTCATTAAAAATTGCATACGCTTTTATTTTATTGATAGCGACAAATGTATAAATTCAGCATGTACTGATAATTTTTTTGTTTGTTAAACCTTATAAAACAGGGATTAACGGCAACCGCTTATTGCAAAGCTTTGAAGGCGAATAAAATAATTTTTGGTAACCAGCCTCTTAACATGAATCAAAGCCTTTTTCATCCCGGTTTATAGGATAGTGCTTACAAAAAAATCCTGACTCATCGCCAGGACCTTTTGAAAAAAAATCACTCACTAAAAATTTTAAATTATTCCGGCCAATTCCAGGCTTCTCTTTTTTAAATTTCTTATTTCAATGTTTTCAATGATCGGCTCTGGTGTGAGTATTAAAGAGATCCCATGCTCTTTCCACCAATCATCATTTACCAGTTTTTCAAAATGAATTACGCCAATCAAATAGCTTCTGTCCTGCCCGCCATGCCATTCTTCTATCCATTCAAATTCTTCTTTAGGAACATCATTCAGTTTATTAAAACTTACATAAGTTTTTACATAGAAATCATTTGACAACTCGCCCGGTGTATGATAATATAATTTCTTGTATTCGTAATGATAATCATACCGCAATGCAGATATATCACTCAGCACAGCTGAAGCGGTAGGGAAACTACCAGCGCCTTTGCCATAAAAAAATTGTTTATCTGCAAAGCCACTTTCAATTACTACACCATTGTATTCATTTTTTACAAAACTTAGCTGATCATCATGCGTAACAAATTGCGGAAGTACAAATGCAGCAACCTTTCCATTCTTTAATTTCTGCGCCTGCGCCACCAGTTTAATGTCATAACTTTTTTCTTTAGCAACATTGGCATCCCCTGACTGTATATTCTGAATACCGGTAAACAAAATATTTCGCGGCTCTTCCACGATGCCGTAAGCATGTGTTAGTAAAAACGTCCATTTATTTGCCGAGTCATATCCTTCCACATCTAATGCAGGATTGCTTTCGGCAAATCCAAGTTGCTGCGCTAACAATAATGCCTCATTAAACTCCAGCTTATCTTCAAACATTTTGGTAAGAATAAAATTAGTAGATCCATTTACTATAGCTTTTATTCCGTGTAATAAGTCATTATCATAATATTCTTCCAGGTTGCGAATCACCGGTATAGAGGCACATGCCGCAGCTTCGCATAAGAAAGGTAAGCCTGTTTCTTTTTGCAGTCCGAGTATTTCGGGCAAGTGCTCTGCGATCATCTT
>DATBFI010000549.1:0-2731 GCA_036558585.1 Chitinophagaceae bacterium | reverse complement strand
CTTAACAACCACTTCCCTATTACCCTTTATTATTTTCTCAATCATGTTTTCTTTTCGCTTTCCGACGGTTTATTACCATTGCCCCTGATATTAGATATTTTATTCAGTACATCAAACCAGAAAGGAGCGCCCATCATTATCGCTATAACAGTTACCGCCATACCCACAAGTTTTGTAAGCACAAAAGCCACCCAATCTGCTCCATCCTTTTGTGCCGCGAATTCAGATTTCGCCCATCCGATGGGAATAGATTCTTTTAAGGCTGCATTAGCCTCGTTGATTACATTTATTTTAGCTTTCAATGAATCATTTAACTGGTCAATTGTAAGTTTCGTAGTATCATCTAATGCTGTTGCCCGTTGCCGAATGCGATTCATATCCTCTTTCATGGTTTCATCAGTACTGGTTTCATAAGCTTTGGCTACCACTTTTGCTCTTGCATCGGGATTACTATAGAGATATTTTGAAATTTCGATTGTATCAGCATTTAACAAAAGCGTTATAACAATTGCAGAAATAAAAGTAAAACGGCGGGTATATTTTACTTTCATCGTTCCACTGATCCTGTCCATATTACTGTCATACCAGTTTTCCACCTTTTTCCGGAACATTTCTATTGCTCCCATCGTTTTAACGCTCAGCGCTTCAAAAGTATCTTTAGCCTCATTAGCATAAATCAGGAAAGCCCGTTTTAGTTCATCAGAAATAGCAGTGGTTGATTCCAAAGATTGAATGATGTCGTCAATCGATTTTGGGTTAATGACTTTAGAGTAAGCTGTGATTTTATCCAAAGCAGCAGCTACGAAGTTCTTTGCATCAATATAGGCGGGAGCTTTGTGTGTAGGTGAGAGTGCTGTGAGTGCGCAATGATCCATAATTTCCTGGCCGAGAAGAACTTTTTCATTCTTTTCATTGATTATTTCTGTATCAAAAATAGTTAGCAGCCATTTTCCCAAAACTTGTGCCCTGATTCTTTTTGCTGTCAAAATCATTTCTACAATTGAACTGCAAATAATACTCAGCAGAAAAAAGATGAAGATCACACCAACAACCAGATCAAGAATAGGAAATCCACTCATAGAATATTATAAAATGGTTTTGAATGCCTACTCTTTCATTCCGTTTTCGGCTTCCCGGTTTTTAATTTACCTGTCAAAAAATGTTTATTCTTTTATGGTAGAAGCAAGCCATTGATCTTTGGTGTTATTCTCGTACGACGGCCATCTGCAGGCCGCTTTTATATTGCATATGCCTGAGGAAGGATATAGTTGCTTCAGCCCTGAGGTTAGTTTCTTCATAAAATTTTGCTGTTATACTTTTCAAAATTGCAATTGTTATCGTAAAATTATCTGACAACAACAGGGAAATCAGTCGCAACTTATAGGCTACCTATCTTATGTGCTGTAAGCTAAAAATATTTTTTTAAAATGACAATACAAAAATAAAATGCTTTACTAATGAGTGGAAGCTTTGATGTTTTTTATCGCAAACATGTCAGCAAACATCGAAATGATTTTAAGATATGAAAATCAAATAGAAGGTTATGAGGTTACAGTTTTACCCAATAATTTTTTGCACAGAAAATTAAGAATCACCTGAGGCAGAGGAGGAATGCATGAAATATTAAGTTAGCTAAAAAAAATCTTACTAAATCAGTTAATAAATGTTAGCGGTAACGTAACCAGTTATACACTTATCTCTATTGATTTTTGAACATTAAACCTTAAAACTTTTGAACAGTAAACTATTTCTTTCCTTGTGTTCTTTGTTTCATCTCCTGAAGTTTCTTTTGCTGCTCCAGCATTTGTGTATAGCGTTCTGCAAACTTATTTTGTTTTTTAGGGGCCTTACGTTTAGCTTCTATTTGAGCAAGGATTTTATCATGATCAATGATATAGTTCATGATCACGAATTGTATACCCAATGTAATAAGATTGGAGACAGTATAGTACCATGTCAGTGCAGATGGTAACCTGTTAAACACAAACAATAAGACAAACGGAAATATATAGGGCATATACTTCATTGCAGGATTATCCTGCTGTGGTGTCATTGCCATGTTATATATGGAAATAAGAAAACTTGTTATAACAGCAGTTAATGTGAAGAGACTTATATGATCTCCAAAACCAAAGGGAATATTAAATGGCAAATGCACAAACACATCGTAGGATGAAAGATCTTTTGCCCAGAGAAAACTTTTCCCGCGTAAGTCAATGTTGGCACTAAAGAAACTATACAGTGCAAAGAAAATAGGTATCTGCAATAATGCCGGCATACAGCCACCCAATGGATTCACACCCGCCTCGCGGAATAATTTCATTTGTTCCATAGCATAGCCCTGCTGATCACTGCCAAATTTTTTCTTTAGCTGCTCGAGCTCGGGACGCAACACACGCATCTTTGCACCACTTAAATAGCTGCGGTAAACAAGAGGTGATGTAATCAGGCGAATAAATAAAGTAAGTAATGCAATTACCCAACCATAGTAACCTATAAGAGTGGCAAAGAAATTAAATACCGGCATAATTATCCAGCGGTTAATATATTTTACAAAAGAAAAAATACCGCTGCCAAGGTTCACAATGTTTTCCATGCCATAATTGTACTGCTTCAGTGTTTTATATTCATTCGGTCCATAATATAATTGTAAAGGCATAGTTACAGTAACAGCCGCCGGTGCCTGGATCTTCATATTGGCCGCTGCATTAAAAAGATATGGAGTTGTATC
>DATBFI010000548.1:0-18144 GCA_036558585.1 Chitinophagaceae bacterium | reverse complement strand
TTAAAAGTTTCAGATTCCAGTATCTGCCATAGGAGCTGATTACCTGAAATTTTGGTGTTTACATTGCGATCGTCTTTTGTAGGCAAATTTTTTAAAGCCCGCAGCTTTGCATCTGTTTCAGCATAACGTGCAACTTCTGTTAAAAAGTAGAGCAGATAAGCAAACAGTTGCCGGCACTGTTCCAACTGTTTTTGCACATTTTCAACAGGATCAGTCTTATCATTTGTACCTTCTCTTGTCTGTTGCGCATATAATTCCTGCATTACCTTAACACGAATATTTCTTCTGCTTATCATGCGTAAAAAGAGCTTTTGTAAGGGTGCGAAGATAGGGATTTAGAAATATGCACAACACGAAGAATAACACGTTTAATATAAAATCTTTTGATACTACCCCGCATCGTCATTATACATTCGAATAAGATATTTCTGTAAATCTATAATTGATATTTTGTGTGATCAAGCATAGTGAGATTAAACCAAAACCAATGATAAAAAAATTACTTACCCAAATATGAAATTGGATTAGCGCCCGAAAATACTCAATGTGGGATGAAACCAAGCTCAGTTTGAAACTGATTAAAAGATAAACTCTTCCCTACAAATAAATTAGAGTCCGGATTACCTGTTTTTATAAAAAACTGATTGGCGATCTTCTTTCAAAGACTTCCTGTACATCACTGGTAAACTTATTATGAAACTACAAAAGATGGGTTACGGGTTATTATGATAAATTACACATGAATTCGAAAAGGGGTAAAAATTACCATTTCTTTTATAAAAAACTAACGTGAAATTTTGTCACACTCTGCCAAAACCCTTTCTTTGCACGCTGTTTCAAATTCTGCCAACAATTCTTTTAAACACAAAGCTTTTTCTACGAAGTGAAATTTTGACTTTTCAAAACCATATGGCATAAAAATAGCTAAAGCAGAATTCGATAATCAACCGTTTTTTAAAAAATAAAACTGATACAATTATGGCAAAACAACTTAAAGTTACTCCCTTGCATGACAGGGTAATTGTTCAACCAGCTCCTGCTGAAGAAAAGACTGCTGGTGGGATCATTATTCCCGATACAGCCAAAGAAAAACCACAGCGTGGTACCGTTGTAGCAGCCGGTCCTGGCAAAAAAGATGAACCAGTATCTGTAAAAATAGGAGATACAGTCCTTTATGGAAAATACTCCGGTACTGAAATTCAAATAGAAGGGTCAGACTATTTGATTATGAGAGAAAGCGATATTCTCGCTATAGTTTAATCAGTATGCTCATTATCTCACGCTATCTTATGATGACCTTGCTGAATAGCATGGTGAACATACAAGAGTGCGACGCAACAATTGCTTAATAGTAGCAATGCTGGTCGGCTCATAAAAACTCTGGAAACTAAAAACTAAAAATTAAAAACGTTTAAATATGGCTAAACAACTCTTCTTCGACATTGAGGCAAGAAATAAAATGAAAAAAGGCGTTGACACTTTGGCCAACGCGGTGAGGGTTACCTTAGGTCCTAAAGGACGTAATGTTGTTCTCGAGAAAAAATTTGGTGCTCCCGGTATTACAAAGGATGGTGTTACTGTTGCCAAAGAAATTGAACTGGAAGATCCCATTGAAAATATGGGCGCCCAGATGGTAAAGGAAGTAGCATCAAAAACTGCTGATATAGCCGGTGATGGTACTACTACTGCTACTGTTTTGGCGCAGTCAATTATCAGCGAAGGCTTAAAAAATGTCGCTGCAGGTGCAAATCCCATGGATCTGAAACGCGGCATCGAGAAAGCTGTTACCGCTGTGGTTGAAAGTTTGAAGACGCAGTCTCAGACTGTAGGTAACGACAGCAGCAAGATTGAACAGGTAGCTGCTATTTCTGCCAACAACGATGAAAATATAGGCAAATTGATCGCTGAAGCTTTTGGTAAAGTTGGTAAAGAAGGTGTTATTACTGTTGAAGAGGCAAAAGGTACCGATACTTCAGTTGATGTTGTAGAAGGTATGCAATTCGACCGTGGTTACACTTCTGCTTACTTTGTAACCAACAGTGAAAAAATGGAAGCTGAACTTGAAAATCCTTATATTCTTATCTATGATAAGAAGATCTCTGCAATGAAAGACGTCCTGCACATTCTGGAAAAAGTTGCGCAGGGCGGCCGTCCATTGTTGATAATTTCTGAAGACCTTGAGGGCGAAGCGCTCGCTACACTTGTGGTAAATAAATTGCGCGGCACTCTGAAAGTTGCTGCTGTTAAAGCCCCCGGCTTTGGCGACAGAAGAAAAGAAATGCTTCAGGATATTGCCATTCTTACCAAAGGCGTTGTTATCAGCGAAGACCAGGGCTTTAAACTGGAAAATGCTGACCTCAGCTATTTAGGCCAGGCAGCTTCTATAACCATCAATAAAGACAATACGACTATTGTTGGCGGTAAAGGCAAAAAAGAAGATATTGATGCACGAATCAATCAGATTAAGGCTCAGATAGAAACAACAACGTCTGATTACGATAAGGAAAAATTACAGGAACGTTTGGCTAAATTAAGTGGCGGCGTGGCCGTATTATATATCGGCGCTGCAACTGAAATGGAAATGAAAGAAAAGAAAGACCGTGTTGATGACGCTCTGCACGCAACAAGAGCCGCAGTTGAAGAGGGTATTGTGCCTGGTGGCGGCGTAGCTTACCTGCGTTCAATAGAAGTATTGGAAAAGCTAAAAGGTGCAAACAGCGATGAAACAACAGGTATTGCTATCGTAAAACGCGCCCTTGAAGAACCAGTTCGCCAGATCGTTATCAATAGTGGTATTGAAGGAAGCATCGTTGTGCAAAAAATCAAAGAAGGTAAAGGCGATTATGGCTTCAATGCCCGCACAGAAGTATATGAAAACCTGTATGCAGCCGGTGTGATTGACCCAACAAAAGTTACACGTATTGCATTAGAAAATGCAGCTTCTATTGCAGGCATGCTATTAACTACTGAAGCAGTTGTAGCTGATAAACCAGAACCTAAAACAGCCGCTGCTCCTCCGATGCCGGGTGGTGGAATGGGTATGGATTATTAATAGCAAAATAAACTTTCAGTCTCTCAACTTTATTGGGCGACTGATAAAAAAGATAAAGGTCCCCATCAATCATATATGGTGGGGATTTTTTTGTGCAAAAATTTGATTATGTTGTTTTTCTTTAGGGAGAATCTGTATGGCTTTAAATTCTCGTGTTGGTGACTTCTTTCTAACAATCGCCCGTACAAATTTTTAATATCAAAAAATTGATAAGGATATTTTTGTAATTATCCTTGTCGGTATTCTAATCCCTGTACGCTCCTTCAAAATATGATGTTTCATTTTTTTAAAAACCGTACGATACCGGCCGACAAAAGAAAAATAGCTGCACCATAAGTCAGCATGACCGCAATACTTCCATAATAGAGAGGATGGGAAAATTTGTTTATAGCAAGAATTGAATCTGATACTACAAATAAAGCTGCCCCCGGAATAAAATAAATTAATGCAATATGCTTAATGCTTCTGTTCTTGACTGTATTTAGAGCACTCAAAAACATAAAACCCAAAATAACAGCATAAACAGCTACCGGTATTTGGAGGTTTTGCGTGCTAACGTTTTCCCAAATTATGTAAAGCAACAGAGAGATATAGATGGCTACAAGAGAACCTGTTAAAAAAGTAAATAATCTGTGTTTCGCTGTAAAGCGTTTTAACCTGTAGAAGAAAAAAATAAAAAATAATTGCGCAATAAGAAAAGAGCTAAGGCCCAATATGAAATTGTTCGAGGCGTCTGAATCTTTAATTAAAAAAAAATCGCCGATAAAACAAAAGAGAAAAGCCAGATTAGCGAGTATTTTGGAGCGTTCATGTTTAGTCTCTCTTGATTCAATGTAAATAATAAGTAAAAGCAGGGGAACCAAAAGAGTCTTGGTGTAAATTCTGTAATCGGCACGGTTCGTCACAATAAAGAAACAATCAATTAACAATGCAAGACAAAATAAACAACTAATAATAAGTCTTGAGCTGGTCATGTATTTGTTTTAGAAGGGTGCATAAAAAACGATCAACGGGTTCCAAAATAATTAATTTGCAGGAATTATTTGAATGCTGCGTTGCAGGTATATTTCTAAAGAATCTTTTTCACGCGCGGTATCTGCATTGGATAATCTCTTCTTTATATAAAGCCTGTACAATTGTCCCGTATCCGTTGCAATACTATCAAACTCCGCCTGTTCTCCATAACTTATTAACTGATTAGTCCGCCTGGTAGCTCGTTGTGCCAATAAAGTAGTTTCATAAACAAATTTGTAATCGGCCGTATCTGTTTTTAGACCCCCTGTTGTATCGCTTTTTACTGTATCTTTTACAGAAATGCTGTCAGCCGTCATAAATGAACCAGTATCGTTTGCGGGAGGTGCGGTTGCAACCATGACACTATCAGCAGGGCTGCGCTTTCTTACATTATTTGCAAAAAAATTGTAAGTCCCCCATCCTATCACTCCCAATATTCCAAGTATAATTATTAATGATACCAACATTAATGCATTCTTATTGGATCTTCTTTTATTGACTGTCGGAATTAATTCATCCAATGGCTGTCTTTTAACAGCTTTGTGTTCCTCTTTACCTGAAGGTATCTCGTAAACGGAAAACTCGTATTCGCCTGATTGAGCCAGTCTGAATGCACCTACCCGTTCTACCTCATACGGCTTACCAATATTAATCAGCTGGCGCATTGACTCGATATAGGATTCAATATCTGCCTGGATAAGTACCTTACTTTTTCCGGTGCGCTCTGCGATATAATTTATAAGTTCAGGTGTGGTTTCAGCTTTTTTATCGTATCGAAATTGCAGAGGCAGATGATGAGCCGGTGAAGTTTTTTCATCAATTGTTAAGGTGCCAATTTTTTCAAGTGAAAGCGATTTGTGTTGCAGCAGATAATCCCGTATAAGAAGATCGGAATGATTCACACTTTTTTGGATTGAAATTATGATTTTACTCCTAAATCATAAATTTTTGCAAAATGAATTTTTTGATTTTTCTAAACATACTTTTGCCGCATGCTTACAAAACAGGAAGAAGAATTTATAAACTATTGGGAAAAAAATCGTGAACGGGAAAAAAAAGTTTTACGGCAGCTTTTAATTGGTTCACCCATCGGCTTGCTTATCTCAGGAGGAATAATTTTATCACTCGATCTTGACTGGTATCCACGCGCCAACATGGTGGCAAACTCCAGCTTAAATCCCTATATATTGCTTATTGCTGTTATTGCTATTACCATATTCACTGCCGTCTTTTATAAGAAATTCCAGTGGGACATGAAAGAACAGCGTTATCGCGAATTGCTTTATAAAAAAGAAAAAGAGCAGAACAGCATTATAGAATAAATGATAACCGATGCAACACAATAAATATTTATTGTGTCACTTAAAACAAACAATTATATATGAAAAAAGTGCTTATCCTTGCATTGTTACCGGTATTATTTTATGGATGTTTAAAATCAGAAAATTCAACCCCTCCCTGTACAGATGTTCCACCAGCTACAGAAGAACCCCAGATCACCGCTTTTTGCAATGCTAACAGCATTGTTTATATGAAAGACAGCAGTGGCATTTTTTACCAGATACTTGATATGGGGAGAAGCCCCGCACCTACACTCAGTTCTATGGTTTCAGTGACTTATGTAGCCAAATATCTTAATGGAACTATTCTTGATCAAACAACTACTCCAATTACTAATCCTCTTAATAATTTAATCCCCGGATGGCAGATCGGGCTTCAGTTAATAGGCGAGGGCGGTCATATAAAGATGGTGGTACCCTCGGCTTTATGCTTTGGTTGTGATGGCTCTGAGCGTGTGCCACCAAATACTATTCTTTATTTTGATATTACCCTTACGGATGTCCAGTAATTCAGTTAAGCTATAAGATGGTGAGCTGACAAAGAGATATAGATTAAAAAGCCGATCCTTGTTTTATCCGGGGCGTTACTTGCCTCCTTCGACATTTTTTTTGCAAAGCAGGTATAAAATTCACATCAGTTTATTAGCATTTTTTAGCCTTCAAATTAAGTGTCAAAACCCTATCTTTGCCGCTCACAAAAAAAATTTGTAAACTTCTATCATATATGCAACTGAAAGGTTTAGTGCGTTTTTTTGCTATTGCGCTTATTCTCATTTGTCTTTACCAATTATCATTTACCTGGATTGTACGAAGCCATGAAAACCGCATGGAAGAAAAAGCAACTGCACAGGTAAAAGCAAATTTTTTATCTCCTGAAAAAAAATACCCGGAAAATAAAGAGCTGCAGGCTGCCTATGCGGACACACTTGCAAACCTTGAAAAACAAAGAAAGCAGCGTTTGCTTGACAGTACCAAGGATACAAAAATTGGCCCTTTCAGCTTAACTACTTACCAGGACGCAAAGGATAAAGAGCTAATGCTTGGCCTTGATTTGCAGGGTGGGATGAGTGTTACAATGGAAGTAGGGTTGGATGGTCTAATCCGTTCACTTGCAAATTATCCGAAAGATCCGGCATTCAATAAAGCGTTGAATAATGCTGTAATACGTAAGGCAAACAGTGGGGCAGATTTAATCAGCTTATTTGGAGAAGAATTTAAAAAGGTCTCGAATGGTGCAAGATTAGCTCCTTACTTTTCTACCCGCAGCGATAATAAAATAAGAGTTGATGCTTCTGATGATGCGGTATTAAATTATTTGCGTACCGAGGCAGTGGATGCATTTAATAATACAGTACGTATTCTTACTACAAGGATAGACAGGTTTGGCGTGGCCTCTCCTTCTATTAATCCTAATCCGGCAAAAGGAATTATAAATATTGAACTGGCTGGTATTACAGATCCCGAAAGAGTCCGCCGCTATCTGCAATCAACAGCAAACCTGCAGTTCTTTGAAGTATATAATACCAACGATATAGCAGAAGCGCTGCAAAGTGCTGACAAAGCCGTTTCTGATTATCTAAAAGGCACCAGCGCCACTGATACTGCAGCAGCTAAACCCGACACTACGCAAAAAGCAGAGCAACCGGCAGCAAATGCTGATACAACTAAAACCTATACTTTATCAGGAACTGATACAGGCAAAAAAACCGGTACTGTCAAATCAACAGATTCGGCAAAACTCAAAAAAAATGAAAATCCTCTGTTCAATTTGTTCGCGGGTATTGCACAAGGACAAAGAGAGCAAAACGGAAGCATTCATTTTCCGCCTTATATTGGATATGTTCTAAAAAAAGATACCGGTTTGCTTGGCTCTTATTTAAGAATGGAGATAGTAAGCAGTAAATTCCCTGCTAATCTTGTGTTCATGTACGGGACGGCCCAGGATAACAACGGGAATGTTGTAAAAGACCGGCTGGCCCTTTATGCAATAAAGACTTTGGAAAATGGGACTGCAAAGTTAGAGGGCGAACATGTGAGCAGCGCAAGACAGGATTATGATGAAAAAGGCAAACCTGCGATAAGCATGAACATGGATGCCGTAGGTACCAGAATTTGGGGTAAAATGACAAGCGACAATGTTGGCAAACCCATTGCAATTGTGCTTGATAATTTTGTTTACAGCGCTCCCAATGTATTGAATCCTATTCCCAATGGAAACTCCCAAATCTCCGGAAATTTTTCAATCACAGAAGCACAGGATCTTGCAGATATCCTTCAATCAGGTAAACTGCCTGCACCTGCAAAAATTGTTGCAGAGCAGGTGATAGGGCCAACTTTAGGACAGGCAGCCGTAGCAGGCGGTGCCATGTCATTCCTCATTTCCTTTATAGTAATTTTTGCACTAATGCTCATCTATTACAATACTGCAGGATGGGTAGCAAATGTTGCTTTAATACTCAATCTTCTTTTCACGATCGGTATTCTTGCCGCCTTAGGTTTTACACTTACTGCACCGGGAATTGCAGGCCTGGTGCTTACTATCGGTATGGCAGTAGATACCAACGTAATTATTTTTGAAAGGATAAAAGAGGAACTAAGCAGGGGAAAAGGCTATCTTACTGCAGTTTCCGATGGATATAAACGTTCTTATGCACCTGTACTCGACGCTCATGTTACTACATTTTTGACCGCTGCTATTCTCTTCATATTTGGATTAGGACCTGTGCTGGGTTTTGCAACAACACAAATGCTTGGTATCACATTATCTCTTTTCTGCGGCATTCTTGTATCACGTTTAATTACAGATTTTTATACCAACAAGCAAAGACATTTTGAATACTTCACCACGCTGTCAAAGAAAGTGTTCAGGCATGGTGCTTTTAAATTTATTGAATACAGAAAGATTGCTTATGGCATTTCCATTGTCGTATTAATACTTGGTATCAGTTCTTATTTTCATGGGTTTGATAAAGGTGTTGAATTTGAGGGTGGCCGCAGTTATACCGTTAGATTTATAAAGGCCCCCAATATTGAAGACGTAAGAAATGAACTTAAAAAAGTCTTTGTTGAATTTCCTACGATCAAAACGGTAAACACCAACGACCAGTTAAACATTACAACATCCTATAAGATCACCGAAACAGGAAATAATGTGGACTCTGTAGTTGAAGCAACACTTTTCAAGGGTCTGCAGAAATTTTTGCCTCCGGGAACCTCCTATAAAGAATTTGATACGAAATTTAAACAAAGTTCTCAAACAGTTCTGCCAACTATTTCAGAAGATCTTAAGAGTGGTGCAGCGAAAGCCACTATAATAGCGATCATTGTAATTTGTTTGTACATCTTTATTCGTTTTCGTGACTGGAGATATTCAATCGGTACTATTGTATCATTGCTGCACGATGTATTTGTTACATTAGCCGTATTTTCCTTCGCGAGAAGTATAGTTCCATTCCCGCTTGAAATTGACCAGTATTTCATTGCAGCTGTATTAACGGTTATTGGTTTCTCCATGAATGATACAGTTATTGTGTACGACAGAATCCGCGAAGATTCAAGATTAATGAAGGGTGCAGACAAAGCTACCATCATCAACACGGCAATAAATCAAACATTAAGCCGTACTGTTATGACGTCACTAACAGTCTTCCTCACTATTCTTATTCTTTTCATCTTTGGCGGAGAGGTAACAAGAGGTTTTGCATTTGCAATGTTGGTTGGTGTTGTAACCGGCACATATTCTTCGATCTTTGTTGCAGCGCCTATCCTGGTAGATTTTGCCAGGGAGCGTCCATTGGGAAAAGCGGAACCAGCAAAGGCAAAGGCCGCCCTTATAAAATAGAGTGTCCAAATATTAAAATAAAAGAGCTGTTCTAAAAAAGCAGCTTTTTTGTTTGTTAGTTTGAGATGAAGGAATTGTATTGATACGTCCCTGGAATGTGATTGGATAAAACCGAAAAATAAAACCTGCTTATTATTGCATAACAAAAAAGGGTTTAACACACCCTTTATTGAGAATAATAATTTTAATGCCCGATCCATCTCAAAAAAAAATTTTAAAACAACTTTTAAGTATCCCTGTCCTGGTTGCTGCACTGGGATACATGGTTGACATGTATGACTTATTTCTTTTTAGCATTGTTCGTGTTCCAAGTTTGAAAGCTTTAAAGCTCCCGGAGGAAAAATTACTTGACGATGGCATTATGTTATTAAACCTGCAAATGGCAGGAATGCTGATCGGTGGAATAATCTGGGGGATTATGGGTGATAAAAAAGGAAGGCTGTCAGTTTTATTTGGCTCTATTTTGATCTATTCCATTGCCAATATCGGGAACGGCTTTGTAATGAACATCACTCAATATGCCGTGCTTAGATTTATTGCCGGATTTGGTCTTGCAGGTGAACTTGGCGCAGGCATTACGCTGGTGACAGAAATTTTACCAAAAGATAAACGCGGATACGGAACCACACTGGTTGCTACAATGGGTGTGATGGGAGCATTGCTTGCGTATGTTATTGCCCACGTTTTTGATTGGCGGGCATCTTACTTCATTGGCGGTGGCTTAGGATTGGTACTAATGATCATGCGCATAAGAGTTTTTGAATCGGGTATATTCATTCATTTAAAAGAGAAGAATATCAGGCGTGGCGATGTTATAAAATTGTTCAATAAAAAAACAAGGTTCATAAAATATCTCAACAGCATTCTGATCGGCATGCCGATATGGTTCGTGACAGGAATTCTTATTACTTTCTCGCCTGAATTTGGACAGGCATTAGGACTTAGCGAACCTGTTGACGCAGGCAAAGCGGTGATGATAACCTTCGGAGGCCAGGTGTTTGGCAATATTGTAAGTGGTTTTCTTAGTCAATATTTTCAAAGCAGAAGAAAAGTAATTATCATATTTATATTATCATCCCTGTTTTTTGCCTTGGTTTATTTACTGTTTCCTTTTGATAATACCACATTATTTTATTTACTCTGCGCCTGTCTTGGATTTTGCAGTGGATACTGGACACTTTTTATCACCGTAGCTGCAGAACTCTTTGGTTCAGATCTGCGTGCTACCGTTGCTACTACGGTCCCTAATTTTGTAAGAGGCTCTGTTATTCCATTGACAATGCTTTTTGCCGTGTTGAAAAATCATACAGGAACAATCTACAGCGCCTTAATCGTTGCGGTGCTTACTTATGCTGTTGCCGTCCTTGCCCTTATCTATCTCGAAGAAACATTTAAGAAAGATGTGAACTACGTTGAAGATAAGTAACACAGTAATCATTAATAATTTTGGTTAGCTGATGGAAAAAATTTCTTTCACATTACGATCAATGCAACTAAGCGACATTGAACGAGGCATGCAATTATCAGCAGCAGAAGGCTGGAATCAAACGGAAAAAGACTGGAAACTATTAATCGAAAATCCGGGAAACATTTGCCTGGTTGCAGAAACGAAGAATAAAGTTATTGGCACTATCACCGCAATAAATTATTCAAATGAAATTGCATGGATAGGAATGGTATTGGTGGATAAGCCATATCGGGGAATGGGCGCCGCCAAATTACTTCTCACAAACATTTTAGAAAAAGTGGAATCATGCAAATCAATAAAGCTTGATGCCACACCTGCAGGACAAGAGGTTTACAGAAAGTTGGGATTTAAAGACGAGTTCCTCATAACACGAATGACAAATTCATCAATGAAAAATTTTAAAACGGGTAATGACATAGATATTTTACCGGAGCCAGTTTTAGAAAAACATGTCGGGGAAATTGCAGCATTAGACGAAAGTATTTTCGGTGCAGACAGAACCTGTCTTATTAAATATCTTGCAAAAGGATATCCCCATAATGCCTGGATGCTAAAGCGAAATAACAGGATTGATGCGTTTATGTTGGGAAGAGACGGGAATAAATACAATCATATAGGACCCGTTGCAGCATCATCAATTTTTGACGCGCAAATTCTTATTTCCAAAGCATTGAAAAAGCATAATAATCAACCCGTGGTTGCAGACGTTTTAAACAATAAAGAAGAATTACTTCACTGGTTACATTCATTTGGGTTTAGCATACAACGCCAGTTTTTAAGAATGTATAAAAAGAAAAATTCTTTTCCGGCAAACGACAAACAGCATTTAATTTGCGGCCCCGAGTTTGGATGAAGTGCCTGCAACTGTTAGCATTGAATTCAATCCCAATTATCAATCTGATGCTCTTGTTTGGTTTACTGCTCTTCCCGTTTAGCAGGAACTTATGCCCGTTCAGCGCATACATATAACCGTTTTATCAGGATCACATTTTTTAGTGCGTTGTTTTATCCTAATTTTAATTTACTTAATCATATCACAGCGTTAAGTATCCCACAACTTTTTATCAGCAACGTTCAATCCTATACTTCCAGAATTATTTAAGACATGCTGACCAAAGAATGAAAAAGTTCAAATTAAACACTATTTGTCCTATTGAGCCATGGGCATTCAATAATGTGTTATCACTTATAAATTTATTACTATGAAAACAATCCGTTTGCACCGCTTATTCTATTCGTTTTTGAGAATTCATAAACTGTAGATCAGCTTACGTAAGCAAAGTCTTGCTTGGATATTCTTATCTTATTGGCATCCCGCCAATCAGTTGCTATACAATTTTCTCTAACACTAAATTATTAACTTATGAAAAAAAAATCCCTGACAAAAAAAAGCGGATTAGGAAAAGTGATCCTGTACCGCAAATCATTACCTGGCCTGATAACACTACTACTCTTCGGCTCTCTGATGCTAACACAAAGCTGTAGAAAAGTTGATGTTAACCCCAATAAGATTAACTCAACAAACTCAGAGAACGCAACAGCAGGAATGTCTTTAGACTTGAAACTTGTCGCTGACAATTTTGTTTCACCTCTGTCCGTGGTGGATGCTAACGATGGAACAGGGAGATTATTTGTAGTAGACCAGGTGGGAAAGATTTGGATAATACATCCTAATGGAACTACCCAATCTGCTCCTTTTCTTGATATAAGCAGTAAGCTGGTAACCCTTTCTCCTGACTACGACGAACGGGGACTGCTCAGCGTTGCTTTTCATCCAAACTATAAAAGCAACGGTAAGTTTTATGTGTTTTATACGGCGCCTCCACGCCCCGGCGGTCCCGAGCCAGGCGTTCCATGGGATAACGAGACACGTATCTCTGAGTTTCATGTGTCTTCAGGAAATCCTGATAAAGCTGATGCGTCATCAGAAAGAATTGTATTTAAAGCTAATCACCCTCAATCCAATCACAATGGTGGTACGATAGCTTTTAGTCCGGCTGATGGTTATTTATATATTTCTATTGGAGATGGCGGGTTTGCGGATGATAATGCGCCCGGGCATGTTGAGGATTGGTATAAGAAAAATGCCGGGGGAAACGGACAGGATATAACACACAATTTACTGGGCAATGTACTCAGGATAGATGTAGATAAAGTAACCGCAAAATACCCTTATGGAATACCACCCGATAATCCCTTTTTTGGTGAAGGTGGCAGAGACCAGATATATGCGTATGGTTTCAGAAATCCTTACCGTTTCTCTTTTGATATGGGTGGAGATCACGGGCTTTACCTGGGAGATGCAGGCCAATCTTTATGGGAAGAGATCGATTTGGTTACAAAGGGTGGCAATTATGGCTGGAACGTAAAGGAAGGAACACACTGTTTTAATACAGACAATGATCTGGTAGAACGTAAAGCCTGTCCCGAAGTAGATCCTTTAGGAAATCGGCTTATTGATCCTATAATTGAAGTCAAAAATTATTCTAACCCTTCAGGGGGTGGATTAACTATTACAATTGTAGGCGGGAATGTTTACCGGGGAACTGCACTGCCTGATCTTTATGGAAAATATATCTTTGGATTTTTAAGTGCTACTTTTGATGCACCACAGGGAAAAATAGTATTGGCTAAACCATCAACGGTTGGCCTGTGGTCATTCCAGGTGCTTCATCCAAAAAGCTTTCAGAAAGATCTGGGTATATGGCTGAAAGGTTTTGGACAAGATCAGAAAGGTGAAATATATGTAACAGGTGCTCCCCAGTTAGGACCGCAGGGAAAGACAGGAAAAGTGTATAAGCTTGTTCCTGCACAATAAGCTGTGATAGATTTCTTTTAAGAAGATTAATTAACAGAAGAAAGCCTGGTTAGAACTTAAATAATTCGGCCAGGTTTTTTTCACTATAAGCAATAAGTTTAACAATATGCTTTTTACTTTGTTTATTTTAAGACAGGTCTAACTAACCTGCTTATTGCCATGCGTTAATCATTTTTAGTATCATAATATCAATTTTCAATGATCGGAAATTTATTTGAAGAAATCATCAAACAAAATGTATCTGCGGATGGCTGGAATTGGTTAGCCGAAAAAGTAGCCCTTGTAAATAAAGGTGTAAATGCTGCTCAATTAAATATTGCGTTTGCCACTGTACCAGGAAAGACCGGAAAGAAGCCGATTGAAATATCTGCCATGCAGGAAAAGAAAATTGACGTGCTTCTCCCGGGTTTTTCTATTCGTGGATGGACAACAGACAGGTTAAGCCGGGTATGGTTATTGATGAATTTGAACAGTGCTGATAAGGACGATTATATAAGAAGGATTGAAAATCTTTTTAAAGCAGCAGAAATGAATGAGCTTGTGGCTTTATATTCTTCACTTCCGTTACTTGCCTACCCCGATGCATGGAAATTTCGATGTACCGAAGGCATACGCAGTAATATCGGAACTGTACTGGAAGCAATTATGTATGAAAATCCCTATCCTTCGGGATACCTCGATGAACCTGGGTGGAATCAAATGGTGTTGAAGGCATTTTTTACCGAAAAAAATGTAGAACGTATAACAGGTCTCGACCAAAGAGCAAATAAAAGACTTGCTTCTATTCTCTGTGACTATGCGCATGAAAGATGGGCAGCACACAGGGTCGTAAATCCGCAATTGTGGCGTCTTGTTGGAAAATTTATTGATGAGAATAATTTTTCCGACATTCTGAAATTATTCAACAGTGGAAATCCTTCGGAAAAAAAAGCTGCCGCACTTGCTCTTTCTGAAAGCGATTTTATGCCTGCAAAAGACTTATTAAATCAAACAACCAATTTAAAAAATGCCATCAGTGAAAAAACATTATCATGGAATAGCCTGGTAAAAGAGATGAAAAATTTTTCTTCAAATTAAAATGAACTGTATGAGTCACGATCCTTTAAAGCGCGAAAAGGAAGTTGCAGAAAGTTTTATTTCTGTGGATTTGGAAAATATTAAAGGGATGCAATTTTTTGACCCTCATGTTCACATGACTTCCCGCACAACAGATGATTACCAGTCTATGGCTGATGCCGGTATTGTGGGTTTAATTGAACCGGCATTTTGGTTAGGGCAACCACGATCAGGTATTGATACTTTTCGTGATTATTACAGCAGTTTAATAGGCTGGGAGCGCTTTCGTGCATCACAATTTGGTATAAAGCATTATTGTACTATCGGTTTAAATTCACGTGAAGCGAACAACGAAAAATTAGCAGAAGAAGTAATGGAATTACTGCCATTATTTATTTATAAAGAAGGTGTAGTGGGTATTGGTGAAATTGGATTTGATGATCAAACACCTGCCGAGGAAAAATATTACCGGCTTCAATTGGAATTGGCGAAGGAAGCAAATTTGCCCGTGCAGATCCATACACCGCACCGCGATAAAAAGAGAGGCACGCAACGAAGTATGGATATTGCCATAGAACATGGTTTGGATCCGTATATGGTAATTGTAGACCATAATAATGAAGAGACTGTTCAGGAAGTATTGGAGAGAGGTTTCTGGGCAGCGTTTACTATTTACCCTTTTACAAAAATGGGTAACGAGCGTATGGTTGAAATAGTGAAGCAGTATGGAACTGAACGAATCATGGTAAACTCTGCAGCAGATTGGGGTATCAGCGATCCATTAGCCGTTCCTAAAACTGCTTCATTGATGAAACTGCGTGGTATTAACACTGAACACATTCGAATGGTTACTTATCAAAATGCTATTACCGCATTTGGACAGAGCGGGCAAATTGAAGAAGCAGACTTTACCCTGGTCAAAGAAATTGATCAAAGTAAAAAATTTGCAGGCAATACTATTCTTCGGGGAGGACAACAACCAAGGATTGATAAGTCATCTATCATTATAAGTTAAAGTGCAGATCATTGAATAGAACAAAAGCATTTTTGCAATTGATGCGGCCGGCAAACATCGTTACATCTGTTTCTGATGTGCTCGCAGGCGTTGCTATTTCAGGATTTTTCTTTACTCATTCGTTTAATGCAGATCAAATCTTGCCGGTTTTTTTATTATGCATTTCCACGATTGGTTTATATGGTGGCGGCGTTGTTTTTAATGATGTATTCGACGCAAAGCTCGACAGCATCGAGCGGCCGGAACGTCCCGTTCCCAGCGGAGCTGTAACAATTACAGAGGCAACTGCATTAGGAACCATTTTACTATTGGCTGGTATAGTAAGTGCATTTGCTTACAATTTTTTTTCGGGGCTTATTGCATTCACCATTTCAATAGCCGCAGTTGTGTATGATAAATGGGGAAAACACCATGCAGTACTCGGTCCGGTTAATATGGGCTTATGCAGAGGTTTAAATCTTTTGTTGGGAATAAGTATTGTAACTGCTTCACTTGTGCAGTGGTGGTATATTGCTGTTGTGCCTGTGATCTATATCGCTTCCATAACTATGATCAGCAGAGGTGAAGTGCATGGGGGAAATAAAAATCTATTGTTTGTAGCATCCCTGCTTTATATTCTGGTAATTGGTTTCATTTTTTATTTTGCCATTGCAAACAGGGTGACAATAATTTTTACCGTTATATTCCTTTTAGCATTTGCGTGGGGCATCTTTAGTCCCCTATTGAAAGCGATAAAGCAACCCATAGGAAAAAATATCGGGAATGCAGTTAAAGCCGGCGTAATAGGCTTGATACTAATGAATGCCTCATGGGCCGCTGCTTTTAATGCAGTATATTTTGCTATTGTGATTACGCTATTGCTGCCTGTTTCAATTGCGTTAGCTAAAATATTTGCAGTAACATAAGCAGATTTCGATTTGATTGAGTAAAATTTTTAAAAGATTCTTAAAATATAAAATTCTTCCTTTAGGGAATCAAAGGTTAAGTTATGAACTACATTGAACAGTCATTTAGCGTACGGTTTGAATACAAAGTTTTTTTTACTTCCAATCTTTTTCATTCTTCAAATTGCCTGTTGAGTAATTTTTTTGAAAAACTGGCAGTCACAGGCAGTGTACAAAAAATTCTTTTTGTAATTGATGCCGCTGTTGCTGCTAATCACTCCCAGCTCTTACTACAGATCAATAGTTATTTTAAAAAGTATGATTCTGTTGAGTTGATCAAAGATATTTTAGTTATTCCCGGGGGAGAAACGGCAAAAAATGACAATCAATATTTTGATTATATCGTTGAAGCAGTGAATTATCATGGACTGGATCGTCACTCATGGCTTGCAGCTATTGGTGGTGGTGCTGTGCTGGATCTTGCAGGATATGTTGCTGCAATTGCTCATCGCGGTATCCGGCATATAAGAATCCCTTCAACTGTTTTATCACAGAATGATTCGGGTATAGGTGTAAAGAATGGTATTAATTTCTTTGGCAAAAAAAATTTTCTTGGAACATTTTCTCCACCCTTTGCTGTTTTTAATGACGATATTCTATTAACTACGTTGTCTGACAGGGATTGGCGCGCAGGAATTGCAGAGGCAATTAAAGTCGCTTTGATTAAGGATAGCAAATTTTTTTCCTGGATAGAAGAACATTCAAAGGAATTGATTAATAGAGATACGGCGGTAATGAATGCGCTCATCAGGCGTTGTGCCGAACTTCATTTACAGCATATTGCCAGCGGTGATCCTTTTGAGAAGGGTTCTTCTCGCCCTCTCGATTTTGGACACTGGAGCGCTCACAAATTAGAACAGTTAACAAATTTCAGTTTATTGCACGGAGAGGCAGTGGCAATGGGTATGGCATTGGATACAATGTACTCAACTTTGTCTGGTCGTTTGTCAAGTGAAAAAGCGCTTCGTATAATCAGGTTGTTATTAAATTTAGGCTTCGATATCACTCATCCCCTCATGCAGATTGAGGAAGAAAATAGTCCAATTTTGCTTGGACTTAATGAGTTCCGTGAGCATCTGGGGGGGCGTTTAACGATCATGCTTTTGCGTGATATTGGTAAAGGCGAAGAAGTGCATGAAATGGATACCGATCTACTCATCAGGGCCGGGGAACAATTAAAGATGTGCAGAAAAAAGGAATTGAGTTCGCTGTTGTAATCCCTTGCAAGGTTTAGAGTAACAAGCTTCAATTTGTAATCGGGTGATAAGTCTGACAGCCTGGGTGTGTCGAAGCCCTGCTCAAATAAATTACATTCAGTACAAGTGTCCGCCTGAGAACAAAGATGCTATTACTACAAGAGCTGGCATCATAAAAATCATTCAATCATTTGAATCATTATGCATGGAAACTAAGTATGGTCACTTAACTTATTGCACCAATATTCATGCTGGGGAAAACTGGCCTGGCCATTTTGAAGCCTTACAAACAAATTTTCCTTTCATTAAGGAAAAGATTTCACCGTTTGCGCAAATGGGTATCGGGCTTCGCTTATCAAATGAAGCCAGTGTTCAGTTGATTTATGAAGAAAATATTTCT